>JAYRUI010000443.1:0-3114 GCA_041919175.1 Rheinheimera sp.
TTGCTGGTGATATCTGCATTTACACCAACCAGCATCACACTATTGAAGATTTGTAAGAAGGTCCGTTATGTCTGAAATGACCCCAAGAGAAATTGTCCATGAGCTGGACCGCCATATTATTGGCCAGCAAGATGCCAAACGTGCTGTGGCTATTGCACTGCGTAACCGTTGGCGTCGCATGCAGCTGGACCCGGCGCTGCGTCAGGAAGTGACACCCAAAAATATTCTGATGATTGGCCCAACCGGCGTAGGTAAAACTGAAATTGCCCGCCGCCTTGCCAAACTTGCCAACGCACCATTTATTAAAGTAGAAGCCACCAAATTTACTGAAGTGGGTTATGTTGGCAAAGAAGTGGAAAGTATTATCCGCGACCTGACTGACAGCGCAGTAAAAATGGTGCGTGAGCAGGAAGTAGCGAAAAACCGTTTTCGTGCTGAAGAAGCAGCAGAAGAGCGCATTCTGGATGTGTTATTACCCCGCGCCCGCAATAACTGGGGTGAAGTGGAAGCGTCCGACAGCGATGCCAACACCCGGCAGATTTTCCGCAAAAAACTGCGGGAAGGTCAGCTGGATGACAAAGAAATTGAACTAGATTTAGCTTTGCCTGCCATGGGGGTAGAAATTATGGCACCACCAGGCATGGAAGAAATGACGCAACAGCTGCAAAGTATGTTTCAGAATATGGGCTCGGATAAAACCAAAAAGCGCAAACTGAAAATTAAAGACGCTTTGAAGCAGCTGATTGAAGAAGAAGCCGGCAAACTGGTCAATCCGGAAGAGCTGAAAGCCAAAGCTTTAGAAGCCGTTGAGCAAAACGGCATTGTTTTTATTGATGAAATCGACAAAATTTGTAAACGCGGCGAGACCTCAGGCCCGGACGTTTCCCGTGAAGGTGTACAACGTGATTTATTACCGCTGATTGAAGGCTGCACCGTCAACACCAAACACGGTATGGTCAAAACCGATCATATTCTGTTTATTGCTTCAGGCGCTTTCCAGATGGCTAAACCTTCTGACTTAGTGCCTGAATTGCAAGGCCGTTTACCGATCCGGGTTGAGCTGCAACCACTGTCCGCCAATGACTTTGAGCGTATTCTGACTGAGCCAAAAGCGTCGCTGACAGAACAAACCATTGCCATGCTGGCCACCGAAGGTGTGGAGCTGAGTTTTAGTAAAGACGGTATAGAGCGTATTGCCAAAGCCGCCTGGCAAGTGAACGAAACCACAGAAAATATTGGCGCCCGCCGTTTATACACTGTCATAGAAAGATTGCTGGAAGAAGTGTCATTTGAAGCCTCCGACCATGCCGGCCAAAAGCTGCTGGTTGATGGTGCTTATGTTGACAGCCATCTGGATGCCTTAGTGCAGGATGAAGACTTAAGCCGCTTTATTCTGTAATTGCACCGCCACTGCTGGTTGCGGTAACAACGACGCGGTAATAAGACAAACTAGCCAGGCCCCTCTGTTGTGGGCCTGCTTTTTTAAGGAACAAGCCATGTTTCAGGTGACAAAACTGCATTACCATCAACAATCTAAAATACTGGATGTGTATTTTGATGATGGCCTCTGTGCCAGTTTCAGCCCGGAATTTTTGCGGGTCCTGTCGCCTTCGGCTGAAGTGCGCGGCCATGGCAAACCTAAGCTGGTCAGCCACAAGAGGGATGTTGCCATCCGTCATATTCAAGCAGTCGGTTTATACGCCGCCAAAATAGTGTTTGATGATGGCCACAACAGCGGCATTTACAGCTGGCCCTATTTGCGCGATTTACATCAAAACCGCGAAGCTTTGTGGCAGGATTATTTAGCCCGGCTGGCAGCCGCAAACAGCAACCGCGAAGCCAGTCTAAGTTTTAAACAGCTCTAAGCTGGTGCCTCCACAGCCCCCTCTTTTAACAGCAATATCTCAGATAAAGCCTGTGGTTCAGAGGCTTATTTGCTCTTTTGTCAGAGCGTCCTGCTGTAGCTGCAACTGATACAAAGCCGCTATTAAATCAGACTGACTGATCATGCCGGTTAACTGCTGCTGTGGGTTGACCACCGGAATATGGTGCAAACCCAAATCTGCTAACAAAGGCACCAGCGCAACGATGTTTTGCTCTTCACGGGTGGTCACCACTTGCCGGCGCATCAGCTCGGCCACAGAACGCTGCAAACGTTTTTTATCTTTGAATTTATACACAAAGGCGCTGAAATATTTACTGAAAGTCCGGTAATCGTTTTTGGGGATATCCTGCAGCAGATCGACCAGCGAAATCACACCCAACAAATTTCTGTTTACATCCACCACAGGCAACAGCTGAATTTTATGCTGCTGTAACAAGTGCCAGGCGTCAACAAGGCTGCTGGTCGGCGACACTGTGATTAAATCCCGCGACATAATGTCTGCACATAACAAGTTTTGGTGTTGTCTGGCAAAAGCCCGTTGTTGCGCCTGCTGATACAACAACTCTAAATCCTGCTCACGGATATCCAGCACAGTGTCTGCACTGTTCAGTGCCGACATTAAATCTTCAGCCTGCACCCCAAGCCGCTTGAGTGGTGGTGCATCATGATGTTGATGGACAGGATCAAAAGCCTGAATGGGTGCCGGCAAAATTTGCCTTTTCAGTACCAGTTTGTTCAAAAGCAAAGCAATACAGAACATCACCAGCATATTTAAACCGACCGGATACCAGAGAAAATCCAGCGGCAACAACCCCTGAGGCGATGCAATGACCGGCACCAGGGCAGTAGCACCACCGGGCGGATGCATACATTCAAACAGGTACATACAAAACAGCACCAGCGCTATGGTTACCGCAGCCATCAACGCCAGATCGGTAAAAAGGTGAGAACAAGCCAGGCCAATACAAGCGGGTATAAAATGCCCGGCTAAAAAAGACCAGGGCTTGGCCAGCGGACTATTCGGCAGCGCAAATAACAACACCGACGAAGCGCCCATAGAAGCAAGCAGAATCACAGCAGCATCCGGCGGACTCAGCTGCTGGCTTATCAGCGTCACCAGATAAAGCGCAACAGCAGCGCAGCAGGCAACTTTCAAGCGCTGTGTGAATGGCAATGCAGAAAGCCGCTGACTGTCAGCCTGAGTTAATCCTAATCTCGCCAGTAATAAT
>JAYRUI010000444.1:0-3109 GCA_041919175.1 Rheinheimera sp.
CAGCCAGCAACATGAACAGTTTATAGAGCAACATCCGCAAACCGCCTTTTTACTGCTGGGTGAAACCTTAAAAACATTGTTGAAACACGCCAATGTCGTTGGGCTTTTAACCGAACCTTTTGCTTATGCTTCTTTGACTCAACATCTGCGTGATTGTCAGGAATACCATCGTTTATTGCCAGGCCAGCGCCAGCATGAAGTGCAGGCGCGTTTTGTCGGTATGGTGGGCGCTTCAGCCCAGATGCAGCAGGTGCGTTTTTTAATTCAGCAAGTGGAAAGAACCGACGCTAACGTGTTGATACTGGGCGAGTCCGGTACCGGCAAAGAAGTGGTAGCCCGCAATATTCATGTGTTGTCCCATCGCAGCGACGGTCCTTTTGTGCCTATTAACTGTGGTGCTATTCCGGCAGAACTTTTAGAAAGTGAATTATTTGGTCATGAAAAAGGCGCTTTTACCGGCGCTATTTCTACCCGCAAAGGCCGGTTTGAGCTGGCGCAGGGCGGCACGCTGTTTTTAGATGAAATTGGTGATATGCCATTGCCAATGCAGGTGAAATTGCTACGGGTGTTGCAGGAGCGTACTTACGAGCGGGTGGGCGGCAGTCAGCCGATTAAAGCCGATGTGCGTATTATTGCCGCCACCCACCGTCAGCTTGAAGACATGATTTCTGAAGGCCGTTTTCGCGAAGATTTGTTTTACCGGCTGAATGTGTTTCCTATTGAAACGCCGGCGCTCAAAGAGCGGGCCGATGATTTGCCACCTTTGTTACAGGAATTACAACAACGACTGGAACATCAGGGGCAAGCCGCCATTAAATTTACCGAAAGAGCCATTGCCAGCCTGAAATTACACCCCTGGCCAGGCAACGTGCGGGAGCTGGCCAACCTGGTTGAGCGGCTGAGTATTATGTATCCGCAGCAGGTCATCGATGTGGCTGAATTACCTCAAAAATACCGTCATCTGGATGTGGAAACCTATGTGCCGCATTACCCTGAAGCTTTGCAGGAAAGGGATGCCATAAACGAGTTATTCCAGTTTGAGCAGGATGACGATGACAGTGCACAGGAATTTGGTGTAGGGCAAAGTGCAATGGATTTATTGCCGGATGAAGGTTTGGACTTAAAGCAGTTTTTGGCCGATTTAGAAATTTCCTTAATAAGCCAGGCGCTGGAAAGACACGAATATGTGGTGGCCAGAGCGGCCGATATTTTATGTTTACGCCGCACAACTCTTGTTGAAAAAATGCGTAAATATAACCTGGTGCGTGACGAACCTGGTGCAGACGACTAGGGTCTTTGTCAAAATATTGGCTCAAATTTTTCTATCTAATCCCATGATTTAATTAATTATTTTACATGGCATGTTTTGTGCTTTGCCCTGTCAGAGTTTTAATCTGACGGGGACCTGTATGCACAACATCGCCCATATTGTATTGGCCAGTGATTTTCAATCACCGGCGCGTCTATATCAGCCTTTATTTGAACTGGCCGATACCGCACATGCTGATGCTGCAACAGCCAACAATTTATTGTGTGCGCCGGCCCCTCAGACTGGCGCTGAAAGGCCGCAAAACTTTGCTGGCCGTCAGAATAAAGCCGTGACTCCTTTATTTGCCCGTGCTTTTTCGCCAAACGACATAACCGCAGGCCAATCAACCCCTTTATTTGCCGATTTTTCACCACAACAGGCCAAACTTCAGGCAGAGCAGGCTGAGCTCAAGCGCTTACAACATATTCTGCAGGTATTGCCAACAGGTGTGGTGGTGCTCGACAGCAAAGGTTATGTGCAACATGCCAATCCGGTGGCTATTGATATGCTGGGTGAACCTTTGATCTGGCAACGCTGGCTGGATGTGATCACCCGCAGTTTCAGGCCACGCAGTGACGATGGTCTGGAAGTGTCTTTACATGATGGCCGCCGGGTGCAGCTGGCGATCAGTGCCTTGGAAGAAGGCGCTGGACAATTAATCGTCCTCACTGATTTAACCGAAACCAGGCAGTTGCAAAGCCGTATTGCCCATCTGCAACGTTTGTCTGGTCTTGGCAAAATGATGGCGTCTTTGGCCCATCAAATCCGCACGCCGTTATCCAGCGCCATGTTATATGCCCAGAATCTCAATAGCCAAAAACTGGCGCCGGAAGCCAGGGTACAGTTTCAGCACAAGCTGCTGCAAAGGCTGCAGGATCTAGAGCAGCAGGTGAATGATTTATTGTTATTTGCCCGCTCTGGCCGCGAGCAGCAGGTCGCACCTTTGTCGATGCAGCAGCTGCTGAATGAAGTCCACAATTCAGTGGAAACTTTAGTGCAGCAAGAGCAGGGCACTATAGTACTGGAATTACCCGAGCCCGATTTAGCGGTGCTTGGCAATCATACCGCCTTATGTGGTGCCCTTGGCAATCTTATACAGAACGCATTACAGCACGCAGGGCCAGGTGCCCGTATTGAACTGTCGGCACTGCCCGCCAAAGACGGCCAGCATCTGGTGCTGGCAGTGGAAGACGCAGGCCCGGGCGTGCCCAAAGCATTGCAACAACAAATTTTTGAACCCTTTTTCACCACCCGCTCCAGTGGCACAGGTTTAGGCCTTGCTGTGGTGCAGGCTGTTGCCCATTCACACCATGGTTCTGTGCGCTGTGTCGACGGTAAAACCGGTGGTGCCAGATTTGAAATGATATTGCCGTTGTTGGTTACAACTGATGTGAAACAACAAGGCCAACGCGAGGAGCTCTCTGATGCAACACACTAAAATTCTGGTGGTCGAAGATGACGCCGGTTTACGCGAAGCGCTTTGTGACACGCTGATGCTGGCGCAATATCAGGTGATAGCTGCCGACAGTGCCGAGCAGGCGATGCAGCTGTTAAAACAACATAAGATCCGCTTGGTGGTAAGCGACGTGCAGATGCAGGGTATGTCGGGGCTGGATTTACTTAAATCCATCAAACTGAATTACCCGAGTTTGCCGGTGCTGATGATGACGGCTTATGCCACTGTCAACGACGCCGTGCAGGCTATTCGCTTAGGGGCTGTGGATTATCTGGCTAAACCTTTTTCACCTGAAGTGCTGGTGAATATGGTAGGCCGTTATGTCCAGCCCGACGAAACGCCGG
>JAYRUI010000445.1:0-3098 GCA_041919175.1 Rheinheimera sp.
TACGGCAGTTGCCACAAGAGCTGGTGGTGTTTCAGGCGGATGGAGGCAAACAAAGACCACAAAACACATTGCAGTTTGATGCTGTCAGACCGATATCAAAGGTAAGTCCTGAGAATGAACAGCAGGCTGCCGTGGCTGCCACAGATAAAACCGCAGATGTTATGAATAACAACCCGGAAAACAGCGCCATCGCTTTTATTCAGCGGCTGTTACCGGCCGCCGAAAAAGCCGCAGCCAGGCTGGGTTTAGAGCCATTGGCGTTAATAGCACAAGCTGCACTGGAAACCGGTTGGGGGCAGCGTATGTTCAAAACAGCCCAGGGCCAGAACAGCAATAATCTGTTTGGCATTAAAGCCAGCAATAACTGGCAGGGTGATGTGGCCGTGGTGGATACGCTGGAATACCGTCAGGGCGTGGCGCAAAAAGAAAAGGCAAAGTTTCGTGCTTACGACAGTGCTGAACAAAGTTTGTCAGACTATGTTGAACTTATTCAATCGAACCCGCGTTACCAGGCGGCTTTGGATGCGGCAGGTGATACCAAAGCCTATTTTCACAAGCTGCAGGCGGCAGGTTATGCCACAGATCCGAACTATGCCGGCAAAATATTGTCAGTTTTAGAGGGGCGCGCCTTTAAAGAGGTTCGAAACTTGCTAGGTAAATCCTAGATAAATCAGCAAATAACCGTCCACTTCGCTGGAGTCGTGTTATCAGGAGTTCCGTATGTCAGATAATTTGCTAACGATAGGTACATCAGGTGTCCTCGCCAGCAATGGTCTGCTTAACACAACCTCAAATAATATCAGTAACCTCAATACCAAAGGTTATGTGCGTCAGTCGACAGAATATGAATCTTCTATTCTGGGGCTTGGTGTCGGGCGTGGCACCACCAGCAGGATGGTGAATGAGTTTGCTTTAAAACAACTCAGACGTGACACCACCAATGTGGCATTTTACGAGCAGTATTTAGCGGAAGCCGGCCGGGTAGACACCTTGTTTGCCAACAATGCCAATAGTGTTGGCACAGGTATGACCGACTTATTTAAACAGCTGCAAACGGCCAATAACGATCCGGCCAATAACTCTTCCCGTTCCCTGGTACTTGGCAGCTCACAAACCTTAATTAATAAATTTAATACTCAGGCCAATTTACTGCGGGATCAGCAGGCCTATATCAACGAACAGCTGTCGGTGTATGTGTCTGATGCCAATTCGATGGTGACTTCCATAGCCCAGCTGAATAAAGAAATTGCCGGTTATGGCTTGTCGATCAACACACCACCACCACTGGATTTATTGGATAAAAGGGATGAAGCCATCCGCAAACTGGCCGAACTTGCTGATATTCAGGTACTGGATGCCAACAACGGCGAAAAGCTGATTTTTTTATCCTCAGGTCAGTCCGTGGTGATGGAGCAAGGCAAATTTAATATGCTGAGCGCAGATGGTGACCCGGAAATCAACCGCAAAGTGATTAAGATGCAGTTGGATTACAACACCAAAGTCACAGCAGAAATTGACAGCGACAAACTGGGCGGAAAAATTGGTGGTTTACTGGAATTTCGCTCGCAAATTCTGGAGCCGACGTTAAATAAACTCGGTCAACTGGCGCTGGCGGTCGGTGATAGTTTTAATACTCAGAATAAGTTGGGTATGGATGGCAATGGTTTACTTGGCAAAAACTTATTTACGCTTGGTGCTTATTCAGGGATGCCCTTTCGGCAAAATACCGGTTCAGGTCAGGTGTTGGCAACTGTCGAGCCCGGCCAGGCAAAAAATATTCCGCCCAATGATTTTTTAATTGAATTTGTGGCGCCCAACCAATTTACCATGTCAGCACTGGATGAACGGGGCGCTGTGATAGCTGGCTCTGCCGTGACGCAAGTGACAGGCACCGTGGCCTATGGTTTTGAAATTAATATGGATACCAGCACCGGCGCATTTGCCGCTGGTGATAAATTTTTATTTAAACCTTTAAGTGTGGCGGCCAACGAAATAGCCCTTGCCACTACCAGGCCGGAAGATTTAGCGCTGGCATCACCACTGCGTGGCGATTTTACGCTCAATAACCTTGGGAATGCCCGCTTTGGTGATATCAAGGTGACAGACACCACCACGCCACAGTTCACCACCACGGCCGGAGTGTTAACCGGCGGTCCTTTTACCATCAGGTATCAGGGCGGTGACGCCTTCGACATTCTGGACGGCAGCAACACTGTCATTGCCAACACCGGTGCTATGGCTGGTGGGCAATATAATAATGTGATGGCGGCGGCAGGTTTAGGCGCTTATGGTTTTGATTTTAATATCACAGGCGTGCCAAAACCCGGTGATACTTTTACCATCGACTACAACACCTCTGGTTTTAAAGATAACCGCAACGGTCTGCTGCTGTCCGGCTTACAAACCAAAGATTTGATCAGAAAAAATGCAGTTGCTACCGCAGCTGCCGATAACAGTTCATCCTTTACTGAAGCTTATGGTGATGTGGTTAGTTTTGTCGGTCAAAAAACTTCCCAAATCAGAATAGCCTCAGAGTCGGCTAAATCAGTACTGGCACAGTCTGAAGCCTGGTATGAATCAGTGTCAGGGGTAAATCTGGATGAGGAGGCGGCAAATTTAATCCGCTTCCAGCAAAGTTATGCCGCTGCGGCAAAGATTATTGCTACATCACAAACTATCTTTGATACGCTGCTGCAAGCTGCGAGGTAATTATGCGACTTTCCTTTAATCAAACTTATGCTGTGAACGTTGCTGCTATTGGTAAAGCGCAGGAGCGGTTGCAAATGGCAAGCGCCAAGTTGGAAAAACAAGCCAAAATTCTGACGCCGGCGGACGATCCGTCAGGAGCTGCCCGCGTGGCCGCCCTTGATCAGCAAATTGACAGTACAGGCCAGTTCCAGGTCAACAGCAATATGTTGTCAAATAGCCTCAATGTCGAAGAGACGGTGCTGCGCAGCATCCAAAGTTCAATGCTTCAGGCTAAAACATTAGTAATTTCATTAGGTAATGGTTCGAATTCGCAAACTGAACGTGAAGCTATAGCCAGCCAACTCGCCAATGTGCGCGCTGAAATTTATGATTTAATGAATCAGCGCGAT
>JAYRUI010000446.1:0-3090 GCA_041919175.1 Rheinheimera sp.
GAATGGCCGACGTCAGAATAGCAAGTACCACCGCAAGCTCAGGGTAACCATACATCACAGCGCCGCCTAATAAACAGACGCTGATAGCGCTGATTTCAGTGGTCAGGCCAAGCGCGACCGGCTGCTGCCGGTTTTCCAGCACATAAGCGGCCATCAACACCAAACAAACCGCCAGCACTGCGCTGATAAATAACCAGGGACTTTGCAGATGGATAGACAAAAAGGCACTGATAGCCCCCACTTGCGCTATCAGAATAAAAGTGCGTAAACCGCCAAAGGTTCCGGGATGTTCAGTGGTTTTGTGTTTTTCCCGCTCTATGCCGACCAAAGCGCCAATACAAAGTGCCAGCAGGAAGTTACGAACCAAACCCCCATCAAACTCAATCATACTAAGTCTCTGAATTTATTCAGCCATAAAGCCATCATGGCCGATTTTTACAGCCTGGGGCAAGGCCAGGCACTGATCTGGCGCAGTATTTCAGTTGTTATTGCACCGGCATATTGATTTGGCCTTCATCGGCGATCACCACTTTGTTGCGCCCCTGATGTTTGGCCTGATACAACGCATTGTCGGCGAGCTGGATTAATAATTCGGGTTGTTGTTGTGCCATAGGCACCAGTATTGCGACCCCAATACTGACAGTCACTTTGCCAAGGGGCGAGCCCTGATGCGGAATATTCAAAGACGCAAAAGCCACTCTCATCAGTTCGGCTTGTTGTTGGATATAAGCCAGCTCAGCCTGAGGCACCACCAGCGCAAACTCTTCGCCACCATAACGGGCGGCAAGATCGGTGGCTCGTCTGGCGCCCAGCCGCAACAACTGCCCCATCTGACGTAAACATTCATCCCCTTGTAAATGGCCATACTGGTCGTTGTAACTTTTAAACCAATCCACATCCAGCATCATTAAACCCACTTTTTGACCAAGCCGGCTGGCCCTTTGCCATTCGGCGGCCAGATAACTATCAAAACGTCTCCTGTTGGCAAGACCGGTCAGTGCATCGGTCACACTAAGCATTTCCAGCTGGCGGTTGGCTTCCGACAACTGCCGGGTGCGTTCTTCTACCCTTTGCTCCAGTAATCTTTTACTGCTCAGCAGTTCATTGGCCCACAGACGCCTCAGCCTGCGTTGCTCACCAAGTAAAGCGTGGATCACCAGAATAACGGCAGCGAGAAAACCACAAAACAGCTGCATGGCGGTGTCGGCATCTGTTTGATCCGGCAAAATAAAGGGCCCATAACCTGCGGAAGTGCCGACCCAAACCAATACAAAGGTCATGGCCTGAAATAAAAACACCACACAAGAGCTGGCGGTTAAAGTGACAAACAGCAGCGGAATTAATAACAATGCAGGCTGTAAAAAGACCGGAGGTAACCATAACTGACCGGGGCCAAACAGAAAAAATGCCAGTAAAGATAAAGACAACAAGGCCAGCAATTTTAACCGCAGCTGCCTGATACTGCGCCGCCAGGCCGGCTGTAATTGCTGGCACATCAACAAGGGGCTGACCACCAAAGCGCCCACCATATTGCTGACACTCCAGTTCAGCACGCCCCGTGAATAACTGGGCTCCCAGGGTAAACTGACCAGCCAATAACTGCCGACCCCAAAGATTGCAGCCACCAGACCACAAACAGCTGTTGCCGGAATAAAACGTTTCAGTACCCAATGCAAATTGGCAAAAGACTGATTCAGCGAAGTGGTTTGCCGACAGATCAATAATGCAACTGCAGCCCCCAGCGTATTGCCCGTTGCGGTAACAACAGTAATAAACAACGCCTGCCAGGACCAGAGCACCTCACTTAAGCTGGCAAAATACACCAACACAACCAGCACTGAAGCTGCAAATACCAGCCACAACATGCGGTAACCATGAAGCAGCAACGCCGCGACAGCCACCCCGGCCGAAGGCCAGACAGTCACGGTTTGAAACAAAAACATCGTTAAAAACGCAAATAGCAAATAACAGCTGCCAAACCAGACAAAAGCACTGCTCAAATTTGTGCTATGCCCGGCAGAGGTCGTTCCTGAGGTTCTTTTTGGTGTCGATACTGCCGGCTCTGTCAACGCAACAATCCTGATCATGTTTCAGACGCAATGTCGTAAGCATCGCAAATTCCAGCACCCTGTCAACTAAAAGAGAAAAATCACCGCATATGCCCGGGAAAAACGTTTTTTCTTCTGAATAAAACGCCTGATTGCAGCGCCCTAAGCTTTTCATCAGGAATTCATAGGCAAAACATCAGCGCTCTGCACTGGGCGGTTGCCGTTGTCGTTTTTACACTGGCCATAGCGCTGATGAAAAGCGAACCTTCAACCTCCATTGGTTTTGTACCACCAACTCAGGAATAATTTATGCGCAAATCCCTGCTTATTTTGTTAACTGCCAGCTCACTGCTTGGCGGTTGTGGCAATGACAACAACACTGAAACCAGCTCCTTTGTTCCTGCAACAGCAGAGCAAGTACAGCAGATGCTGGCGCAGAACCGCCCTCTTATCAGCAACAACCTGGCGTCAAATTACAAAGTATTGCTGTTCGGCAATAGCCATATGAACAGCAACAATCTGCCAGCTTTGCTGATCACGTTGTTACAGACCGGCAAGCCAACACAACAAGCCACTGTCATCGTAGCGCCCGGCTGGAATTTTCTGGATACCCGTTATAAACAAGAAGCCAGCATGGATTTATTAAACAACGAAAACTGGACCCACCTGGTGTTGCAAGGGCAAAAATACTCAGTCTCCGAATCAGTGTCCTACCCCACCACAGCTGCCCGCTATCTGGTAGAACTGTCTAAAAGTCAGCAAATTACCCCCATTTTATTTGCCGAACATGCGCTTAAAGGCAACTTCCGGGAAGGTGAGTATATTTATGAAATTATGCAAAAAATCCAGCAGCAGAATCATGCCTGCCTTGCTCCTATCCCCCATGCGTGGCGTTTGGCATTAACCAACCATCCTGAATTAATTTTGCATGAAAATGACGGCAATCATGCCAGCCTGCAAGGCGCATTCTTAACTGCACTGGTGTTGTATGAGGTGATCACAGCGAGCCCAGCTGATCAACTGCCTTTCATCCCGGGCATCG
>JAYRUI010000447.1:0-3077 GCA_041919175.1 Rheinheimera sp.
TGGAGGTGTTGGCCTCGGCATGTCGATTTTATATAACCTGGTGACCCAGCAACTGGGTGGTCAAGTGCGGTTACCGGAAGGGCAGGGCTTTAGGTTAAGTTATAGTTTCCGTGATAAACCAGGGGTTTAGCTGCTTTTTAGCGACAGCAGCGCGGTGTAAAACGCTGCCCGATGTTCAAAGGGGGTGTTGAAGTGGTGTGTTGAAGTTCTGTATCGAAGCCCTGTAGTTAAAACCGCAAATGGAGGCCTCAATTGTCAGCCTGCGCTGTGAGTTAAATACCTTCGCCCAAAAATACTCTGCTGTATCTTGGTTTTAAAAACGCATGTTGGCCAACCGCCAGACCGAGTTTTTTAAACTGCTCTTTATTCAGTTCCACGTGCACTATGCGGTCGGATTCGTCGGTTTGCAGTTCAAGCCGCACTGTCGGGCCAACCACGGTCACCAGCTCGAGCTTGGCCGCTATGCTGTCTTCTTCCTGTTGATGTGACACATCAATTTCGTGTGGGCGCACATAGGCAAAACCAGGCAAAGTCACCTCATCGGCGCTGGCCTGGCTGTCGGCAGCTTTGGGGTTGACTAAGGTATCACCCTGGCGCACACGGGCGTGAAACAGGTTCACTGTGCCTAAAAATTCATACACAAAAGGGTTGGCCGGGTTGTCATACACTTCTTCCGGTGTGCCTTGTTGTTCAATACGGCCTTTGTTCATCACCACAATACGGTCGGCAACTTCCAGTGCCTCTTCCTGATCATGGGTCACAAACACACTGGTGACGTGAATTTCGTCGTGTAACCGGCGTAACCAGCGGCGTAATTCGGCCCGTACTTTCGCGTCCAGTGCACCAAAAGGTTCATCCAGCAGCAGCACTTTAGGCTCTACTGCCAAAGCACGCGCCAAAGCAATCCGCTGGCGCTGGCCACCGGAAAGCTGCGAAGGGTAACGGTCGGCCGTCCAGTCCAGCTGCACCAGTTCTAATAACCTGTGCACCCGTTTTTTGATTTCGGCAGTGTTCGGTCTTTGTTTACGTGGTTTGACGGTCAGGCCAAAAGCCACGTTGTCAAACACCGTCATATTTTTAAACAAAGCATAATGCTGGAATACAAAACCAACACCCCGTTCGCTGACGTGCTGATGGCTTATATCTTCACCATGAAACAAAATACGGCCGGCGTCGGCTTGCTCCAGACCTGCGATCAGACGTAATAAGGTGGTTTTGCCAGAGCCGGAGGGGCCAAGCAGCGCCGTCAGCTCACCACTGTGAATCGATAAATCCACGTTATCAACAGCAACAAAATCACCAAAATTTTTCTGAACTTGTTTTATCTGAATACTCATTGTGACCTCGTGCCGGTGCCATAGCGGGCTGCCGTCATGCTGTGAATTGGGTTGTCTGCCGTGCTTATGTTGTTGAATGCCTGACGGAGAAATTTAGCTGTTGGCAGCATCCTGTTTCCGGTTGCTGCTTGTTGGTGGCGTTGCACCCTGGCCAAATTCGGCTTGCGCCATACGCTGCTCAAATTGATCCAGCAAAAAAAGTAAGAATGCTGTGGCTTGCTGTTTCATTGATTTCTCCGTTTAGACATCTATATGCCTGAGATGCATTTAAACAGAGGCTGTTAATAACTTAAAATACTTTTTAGTAGCAAGGTTATAACTAAAAGTGAATTAAGGCAGGGGAGTGGCAATCAGCTTTTTATCACAAGAGCTGGCAAAGGCTGGTTCAGGGGCTGTAGCAATCCAACAAAACCACCAGGGCTATCGCTGCAGGCACTATAAAGCGCTCATATTTTAGTCAAATTTGTTTTTTTGCTGACGTAACGATTTAGTAGCGCTGCGTTGTTTTTTGCCTTCAAGGCGGCGTTGTTGGCTGCCATATGTGGGTTTGGTGGCGTGGCGTTTTTTCGCTTTTAATCCGGCCGATTTGACCAGTTCAATAAACTGGCTGAGGGCTGCTTCGCGGTTCATTTCCTGACTGCGGCTTTGTTGGCTTTTAATAATAATTTTGCCGGAAGCGGTAATACGGTGGTCGGCTTTGGCCAACAGCGCTGTTTTGTAGTCTTCCGGTAAAGACGATTGGCAGATATCAAACATTAACTGAATGGCGGTGGAGGTTTTATTGACATGTTGACCGCCAGGCCCGCTGGCTCTGATCGCTTGCCAGTCGAGTTCTGATTCATCAACTGTGATGTTGGGGGTAATGTGGATCATCAGCGCTTCCGGGTTAAAAACGGCGGTAGTGTACCTCAGCATGGCAAAGAAACCGCGGGTAATTTTGCCAAAAAAATGTATAATGCCGCACTTTTTCTAAGGGTATAAGCCACAGGAGCCCCCATGAGCCAATTACCACCTTGTCCACAATGTAACTCTGTTTATGCCTATGAAGATGGTAGCCAGCTGGTGTGTCCTGAATGTGGTCACGAATGGCAACCTGGTGCAGCCAATGAGACCGCTGACAGCGTGAAAGTGGTACGCGACGCCGCAGGCAATGTGCTGCAGGATGGCGACACTATTACTGTGATCAAAGACTTAAAAGTAAAAGGTTCGTCTTTGGTGGTAAAAATTGGCACTAAAGTCAAAGCCATTCGTTTAGTGGAAGGTGACCATGATATCGATTGTAAAATTGATGGTTTTGGCGCGATGAAACTCAAATCTGAGTTTGTGAAAAAAGTTTAAGCCGGGTTTGGCGGTGTTTCCGCTGCGGTACTGACAAAGGCGCTTTGACAGCGCCTTTGTTATTTTTACCGCTTTCATTCTGGCCGCTGGAGCTGTGTGGAATGCTGCTAAAACCGGCGTCTGGTGGTAAAAGTGGCAGCATCAATAATGGCCCATAAATGCACCAAAGCGGCAATAATCACCGGCACTATCAGCACCCATAAAAAATAACCAACACCACAGACCACAAAAAACAAAATAGCCGCCATTAAACGGCCTTGTACCAGTTGGCCTAAACCCGGAATAAAAAAGCTGCATAACGCTGCTATTACATTACCGCCTGAACCTTGTTCTGCCATTGTTTTTTCTCCTGAATGCCACAGTACAAAAACTGAGATTATCGCAATTTATTGATCCAGACAG
>JAYRUI010000448.1:0-3075 GCA_041919175.1 Rheinheimera sp.
GCGGGCGCCACGGCGTAAAAAACGGCCGCTTTCCAGCCATTCGCCAATGCCGGTGTTACTGAGCTGACTGACCAGCAGCAACATCAGCACATTGACCGTCAGGCTTAACAGCACGCCCAGGCTGATGCTGTCAAACTGACCACCAAACAGCTTGGACGGGGCTAACCAGGCAATCGCAAAAGGCCCTTGCGTCAGCCAGTGCCAGCTTAATAAACCGGCGCGGCCAAGTTCGGGCAATAACAAAATATAAGCCCAAATCAGCGCACCACTGCTTAAGCCGGCCAGCGCACCCTGACGATTCACTTTGCGGCTACTGAGGCCAAGTATAATGGCGGGCGCTAGTTGTGCTATCAGCGCAAAAGCCATCAGGCCCAGCTGGGCCAGACCTGTTTCTGTGCCTATCAGCAGGTAATACAAATAACCCAGCGTCAGCACCGTCAGCATCGAAAAACGGCGTAAAGTCACCATTTTAATCAGGGGCTTACCGTCGATGGGTTTTTGTTGGAGCCGGTACAGCAGTGGGGTGAGTAAGTCGTTGCTGATCATAATACCAAGCACAACAGTGGCCACTATTACCATCGAAGTCGCGGCTGAAAAACCACCTAAATACGCCAGTAGCGCCATATCGGTGCGATTGGCCGACAGCGGCAGTTGCAGCACCACTAAATCTATATTGGCGTCGGGGCCAAGTAACATAATGCCGGCCAGCGCCACCGGCAGCGTAAACAGGCTCATCAACAGCAAATACAGCGGAAACACCCAGCGCGCCAGATGCAGATGTTTTAAATGCTGAATTTCAACAAAACTGACATGGAACTGGCGGGGTAAACACAAAGTGGCGACAAAACCCAACAGCACGTGTATCCAATACACTGAAGTCGGCAGGGCTTTTTGTTGTAAATGTTGCACCGCCGGGTGGCTGGCGGCCTGACTAAAAATACTGCCAATGCCATCATACAAACCCCAGCAGACAAAAGCGCCAACCGACAGCAGCGCTATCAGTTTCACCAATGATTCAAAAGCAATAGCGGTCATTAAACCCGGATTGGGCTGATGCGCTTTGGCGCTGCGGCCAATAAATAACATGGCAAACACCGCCAGCCATAAGCTGACATAAAGGCCGGTGTCCTGATACCAAAGCGGGTGTGCCGGCCTTTGCACCAAGGCATTAATGCTGGTGGACACTGCTTGTAATTGCAGTGCGATATAAGGAATGACTGCCGTCAGCACTATTAAAGTAGTGAGCACGGCTAAAAGCCGGGAATGGCCATAACGGGTGGCAATAAAGTCGGCCACTGAGGTAATTTTGTATCTGCGACAAGCAATGGCAATACGGGCTATTAAGCCAAAACCAAACCAGAACAATAACAACGAGCCGATATAAGTGGGCGGGATCCACCAGCCATTCACCGCTGCCTGGGCTGTTACACCATAAAAAGCCCAGGAGGTGCAATAAATGGCCAGGGCAAAACTAAAGACCCAGGGTGCCAGTTTGTGGGTGCCGGTAATACGGCGTCCCAAGCGGCCGACGCTGTACAGCACCAGCAGATACAAAAGCGACAAAGCAGCAATGCTGCCAAGCCCGATAGAGCCCTGGGTCAGGATCATAGATGGCGCTTGTGTCATTCAGAGAAGTCCCTGATTGTGCCTGAGTTTTTTGCCATTGTCAGGGGGCGCCCACAAGGCGTTGCTGCTGTGCAAGAACACGGCTTAACGTGCTGTCCAGCCACCATCCAGCACTAGTGTTTGCGCTGTGATATGCCGTGCTGGCGGCTGGCATAAAAACAGCGCCGTCGCTGCAATTTCATCCACGCCAATAAAAGCTTTTTGTGGCATCGGTGCCAGCATAATTTGCTCTATCACCTGCTGCTCGCTGAGATTGTGCTCTTTGCACTGCGCCGCTATCTGGCTTTCCACCAAAGGGGTGCGTACATACGCAGGGCATACTGTATTAATAGTGAAGTTAAAGTCAGCGTTTTCCAAAGCCACCACTTTGCTAAAGCCCAACAACCCGTGTTTGGCCGCCACATAAGCCGATTTAAAGGGAGAGGCCACCAGCGCATGAATAGAACCAATATTCACCACCCGGCCAAAATTACGTTCACGCATCCCGGGCAGCAGCGCTTTGGTCAGCATCGCCGGGCCTGTTAGCATCACCTGTAATAACTGTTGCCACTTTTGCTCAGGGAAATCTTCGAGCCGCGCCACATGCTGAATACCGGCATTATTCACCAGAATATCCACAGCGCCTGCCTGTGCTGCGCTCTGTTCAATGGATTGCTGAGAGTTTAAATCCAGCAGCAAGGCGTCGGCCTGATAACCCAAAGCCCGCAGCTCCGCCACTTTGGCGTCGAGCTGCGCCTGATGCAAATCGGCCAGCAGCAGCTGATAACCCTGCCGGGCAAATTCTGTTGCCACCGCAAAACCAATACCACCGCTACCACCTGTGACCAGTACTTTCATCTGTGTTCCGCCTTTATCTGCCTGGGGTTTGGGCTTTGCCAAACCTGAAAAATTGATACACCGATGCTAGGGGCTGGGGTTGATTTGGGCAACGGTACTTTAGTGCTAGATGAGTGCTATGTGGGTGCCAGATGCGTGCTATGCGCGTGGTATTTCAGTGGCGGATAAGTGCCGGCTGCGCATAAAAAAGCCAGGTAAACACCGCCATTTTACGAATTCTTTACGGCCTGGGCTTTTCTGCATCTGGAGACTTTACGCCAGCCCCTTCTAAGCTTCGCACCGGATTTGTACCACTGAGGATGCCTGAATGAATTGGTTGTTATTGTTGTTGATTGGTGCGTTAAGCGCTTTGTTGATTTACGCCATGTTGGCACCGGAAAAGTTCTGAGGAGCCCCTGATGGACGTGATGTTAATTTTAACTTTGGCTTTGCTACTGGCATGGCCTCTGGGCGCTTATATGACCGGGATTTTTTCCGGCCAGAAGCATTGGAGTGACAAAGTTTTTGCGCCTGTTGAAAACGGGATCTTTAAAGTTCTGGGTATCAAAGCCAACCAGGGCATGAACTGGAAAAGTTATGGTATTGCTTTTTTAATCAGCAACCTGGTGCTGG
>JAYRUI010000449.1:0-3071 GCA_041919175.1 Rheinheimera sp.
TGTACTGCACGCCATCTATTTGAAATTGATAAGAAACCCACAATCTGTATTCAGTGTCACTGCTGTGTGTCACGGTACCGTCACTATGTTTTTTGCTTTCGGTTTCCGTATATTCTTCAACGGCGTGGCTGCTGATAACAGCAGGAATTTCAGGCCAGGAACGCACTTGCATGGTTCTTTGGCAGCCTTTAATTAAAATAAAAGCCACCACCACATAACCAAGCATCTGGAATATTTTTTTCATGTTCTAAAGCTTTCCTGCAATTTCAAGGGTTATGCTGCACAACAGCAAAAGTAACTTTCAGGTGTATGAGCCTTGAGTTAATTCATCTGGAAATGTTGGCTAAGGGGTCAAACAAATAATGAAAATAAGCGGATACCAGGAAGCAGAAAAACGCAGTTGTGGTGCAAATAACCCATCAAATACCAAGTCCGGCTTCCATGCCAAATTTGGTCAGCAGATTAGCTCGGCGCACCAGCACATACAACAAAAAACTCAATTAAATAACAAAACTGTAAATCCAGCGCACTGAGAACTGTCAGCCCTCAACGCCCATTTGTTGCAGCCCATAACGCTCGATTTTTTTCAGCAAGCCCTGGCGCGATAACCCCAAAACACGGGCGGCCTGGCTGCGGTTGCCCTGCGACTGCAGCAGTGCCTGGCTTAATAAACTGATTTCCAGCTGCCGCACTTGTTCATCCAGAGAACCTGCCAGATCTGCGGTGAACTGCGCTGCCATGTTGTGGTTGCTGGCAATGCCGCTGTTGCCCTGAGTATCAACACCGGCATCCAAATGCAGCAGCTGAATATCGGCCAGTGTCACCACCCCTTGTTGGGCAATGGCAATAACACTTTCTAAAGTGTTTTTCAGCTCCCGCACATTACCGGGGAAAGGCTGCTGTAAAAACCAGCGCATGGCGTCTACCGACAGCTGCGTTTTTTGCGCTTGCTGCTGCAAAAAATGCTGAATAAATAACGGGATATCTTCACGGCGTTCATCAAGAGCCGGCGTTTCGAGCGTAATGCCTTTAATGCGGTAATATAAATCTTCCCGGAATTTGCCCTGGCGCACCAGCTCTGGCAGCACGGCGTTGGTGGCGCTAATCAGGCGCACATCAATGTGTTTTTGTTCACGCCCGCCCACAGGATAAAAAGTACCTTCCTGCAGCACCCGCAGCATTTTTACCTGCATCGGCAGCGGCATTTCGCCAATTTCATCGAGAAACAAAGTGCCGCCATTGGCCAGGCTCAACAGCCCCTGCCGGTCTTTGTCGGCGCCGGTAAAAGCGCCTTTAACATAACCAAACAGCTCACTTTCCAGAAGTTCAGCCGGAATAGCGCCACAATGCACAGACACAAAAGGCCCTTTATTGCGCAAACTCAGCTGATGTAACACCCGCGACACCACTTCTTTGCCGGTACCGGAAGGGCCTGTCACCAGCACCCGCACTTCGGTGGGCGCAATGCGCTGTACTAATGTGCGGATATTGTCCATTTGCCTGGAAACACCCACCAGCTGCGACAGGGCATCCGTGGGTTGATTGTTTCTTTTGAGTAATGTCAGTTCGCGGGCCAACTGATGTTTACTGATGGCTCTTTTCACCACCACCGCCAACATATCTGGATCAACAGGCTTGGCCAGAAAATCCCAAGCGCCCAGGCTAATGGCTTTCAGCGCCAGCTCACGTTCGGCGTGGCCTGTCATAATAATCACCGGCTGCGCGCTGAACTCAGGTAAAGCCGCCAGCGTAGCCTGAGGGTCAAAGGCCGGTGGCAAAGATAAATCCAGCAACATTAAATCAAAACTCTGCGCGGCCAGCTGCGCTCTGGCAGCCGTTAAATCGGCCACCGACACCACCTGATGGCCTTGCTGGCTTAAAAAACGCTCGGCTAATAAGCGAAAAGCCGGTTCATCATCGACCAGCAAAATGCGCGCTATCTCAAAACGCTCCAGCGTCATGGCTTACTCCCGGGTAAACAAATTTCAAAAGTAACAGGCCAGCCTAAGTCCGTGCGATGGCAAATAGTACCGCCGTGCGCGGCAATGATACGTTGCACTATGGCAAGCCCTAAACCACTGCCGCCTGCCCTTTTACTGACAAAAGGCCGGAACAACTGTGTTTGAATGCCGGCATCCAGCGCCGGACCGTTGTTATGTAAACGCAGTATTGTATCGCTGTGGTTTTGCATGGCTTCAATACACAGCATGGCCTGGGGTTCATTGCGCAAAAACGCCAAAGCGTTATCGATAAGGTTGATCAGCACCTGCTGCAGCCGCATGGCGTCGGCATCTAAACGAATATCCCCGGCCACACGCAGATCAAGGGTGACATTGGCCAAATCACATTGCGCCAGCAACCCTTGCAACAAGCCTTGCAGCTGCACCTGCTGGCGCTGCAGCTGTAAATTGCCGGCATAAACCAGCATATCGGCAATCAGCCGGTCGGCTCTTTTTAGCTGGGTTTGAATATGACCTTTGAGCTCAGCGTCCACAGCGGCAGACGCCATCGAAATAATATTCAACGGGTTACGCAGTTCATGCGCCATAGAAGCGGCCAGCGCGCCCAGTTCCACCAGATGTTGTTGGCTCAGCCTGTTGGTTTCGGCTTCTGCCAGTGCCAAAGCACGCTCCAGATTAGTGCAACTGCTTTGCAGCAAAGAGCCAAACACTTCGGTGGTCAGGCGCATGCCGGGCGTCAGCTCAGTTTGCGGGCTGTAGACAAAATGCCAGCCGTCTTGTTGTGATGTACAGCAAAGTTGCAGCGAAGCGCTAGCCGGACCGCTTTGTGCCAGGACCAAATCGCCTTGCTGCAACAAAATTTGCAACGGCTGTTTCAGCGGCTGACTGACCAAAGCAGCGGCTACATCAGCCAGCGCCTGCCATTGTTGTGGTTTGGACAATTCACTGAGCCAATGACTGACCATGCTTTGATTCAGCGCCACGCCGGGGTAAATCAGCCTTTCTGCCAAACGGCTCAGTGGCCGGTAACAGCCAGCCGCCAGCAACAATAACAACGATGAATATAACCAGAGTTGCCAGCCCGGCACTGCGGCAAGCGCCGGCATGCCC
>JAYRUI010000450.1:0-3062 GCA_041919175.1 Rheinheimera sp.
ACTACCACAACCCACATCCAACACTGTTCTGTGATTGAGCGGTGCCAGATGGGGCAGCACTCTGTCCCATTTCCAGTCGGAGCGCCATTCGGTGTCAATATGCAACCCATGTAAGGTGAATGGGCCTTTTCGCCATGGCATCAGTTGCTTCAGCAGCACTTCAAGTCGTTGTTTGGTACCATCACTCAGTTCATCCGGCGCGCCAAAGCTTACTTCAGTGCTGATATTTTTGATGTTGCTTTGGCTGGCCGGTAAATTGGCCAGTATTTTTTGCCACTGTTTAAAATCACCGTGCAGTGCTTCTTTTTGCCAGACAGCAAGTTGTGCCGGTAAAACTTCCAGCCAGGCCGACAGTTTGTTTTGCGCTATGGCGGCATAAAAGTCATTAAAATTAAGCATCTGCGGCCTCATTGTTGGTCGCAACCGGAGTTTTAATGGCAACCATAGAGCAGAAATTAAAACACTGGAACCAAACAGTGCTGCTGCCAAAACCAGCATCGGCGAAACGTTGCTGATGTTCCTCAATAGTGTCGGGGCGCATCACATTCTCAAGCGCCGTGCGTTTTTGGCTGATTTCCAGCTCGCTGTAACCATTGGCTCTTTTAAAGTCGTGGTGCAGGTCAATTAACAGCTCGTGGGTTTGTACATCGTTTTGCACAAATTTTTCCGACAGAATAAAAATGCCACCGGGTTTTAAGCCCTGATAAATACGTTGTACCAGCTCATCTCTGTGCTGCTTGGGTAAAAACTGCAAAGTAAAATTGCTGACGACGATGGCGGCATTATCGATGGCAACATCGCGGATATCGGCCAGTAACACCTCGACAGGCACGTCGGAGCGAAATGACAACAAATGACGCTGACAGCGTTCCACCATGGCCGGACTGTTATCGATGGCGATAATTTTGCTTTGGCTGTCCGTCAGCTGGCGGCGCATGGCTAAACTGGCAGCGCCCAATGAGCAGCCCAGGTCGTAATAGTTGCTGTTATCTTGTTGATATTTTGCGGTCAATTTGCCGATGGTCTGCACTATGGTTTGATAACCAGGCACAGAACGCTGAATCATATCGGGGAAAACTTCAGCGACAGTCGCATCAAAACAGAAGTCCTGAATTTGAGCCAATGGCTCAGCGTAAATAAAATCTTTTTGCATACAAATCCACAGCTGACAAAGCCAAATGCCATTAGTTTACCCGATTTGCCGCTTGTACCGTAAGTTCGCCGGCACAGAAAAACACGGTTCGTTGCTGGCGCTAGTCAGCAAAAAGTGTCAACTGGCTTTCTGCTTCTTTGGCAAGCTCACCGGGCCAGGGCTGCAAAATGGCATGTGCCGGGCCGCCCAATTGTTGTAAATCGGCGGCAAACTGTCGGGCGAGCTGAGGTGCCAGCAGGTTGTCGGGGGTGTGAAAAAACGCATAAGGCGTTTTGCCTTCAGCAAGCCATAACAGCATTTTTTTCAGCCAGGGCTGATAAAATTCGCGGTTCGCGGCAAGGTTATCCTGACCGACAAAACGAAATACCGGCGCATCGGTTAACGCCACCGCATGCACGGGCAACCTCGGTTTTTTGCGCTGAGCGTCCTGCAGCGCAGCCGTATCAGCCGGCACCGAAAACAAACTGCGGCTGTCAAAACTCAGGCGTTCACACTGATAAAAACGTAACAGTTGATGTAAAGCTTTTTCGTTGTCGGCTTTGTCAAAAAAAACGGGGTGCCGGATTTCAACAGCACAGGCATGTTGTTCCCGGATAAGCGCGAGCAAAGGCGACAGTTCAGCCAGTTGCCAGGGGCCAAAACGTTCCGGTAGTTGCAGATGAATAAAGCCAATCCGCTCACTCAGCGGTTGTATCAGCTCCAGCCATTGTGCCAGCAACTGCGGGCTGCCTTGCTGGTGGCTGATGGCTTTGGGTACCTTCAGATTAAAGCGGAAATCACTGCTGGTCTGCTCATGCCAGCGTGTTATGGTGTCGATAGCCGGGTTGGCATAAAAAGTGGTGTTGCCTTCTACTGCATTGAAAAAACGACAATAGTGCGCTAAAAAATCTGACGATCGACTATCTTTGGCAAAGAGGTTGCCTTGCCATTGCGCATTTGCCCACAAAGGGCAGCCCAAATAATACATAAGCTCTCACCTGTAAAAGCGCGATGCCGGCCTGGCAGGCGCCGGCACTGTGAATCATAGAAGAGTAACATAATGAAGTTATGCCTTGTGTTGTTGATTCTGTGGTGTGGCCTCTTTGCTGCGCCGGATGTTAAGGCTGCTGAGCCACCAAAACCGCTGCGTATCGCCATTAGTAACGACAGTTTTCCTTATATGTATCTGGATAGTCAGGAGCAGCCGGGCGGATTAGTGGTCGACTGGTGGCGTGCTGTTGCAGCACTTGACGGCAGACCTATTGAATTTGTTGCTGTTGACTGGAGTGATATTTTTCAGACGTTGGAACAAGGTAAAGCCGATGTGATTGGCGGACTTGCCATCACCCCTGAGCGTGCTGCGAAGTACCAACTGGGCACAACTATTGCCGAAGTGCACAGCAATGTGTTTATTCACAGAGACTTAAATCTGGTGAATAACCTGTCACAGTTATTGCCTCACTTAGTGGGCGTGGTGCGCAATTCCGGTCATTTGGCGGCAATTAAACAACAACAACCTGATCTGGTCTTGCAGGCTTTTGATCACACCACAGCCATGTTTGATGCCGCAGTTGAAGGCAGGGTCAAAGCTTTTATCAGTCTGGACCGGCTGACTCCCCGTTACGCAAAAATAGAATTGCTCAGTGAGCTTTATCCACTGTTTAAAAAAATTCCTCTGGAAAAGATGCAGTTAACTTATGCCGTGCCCATGGCCGACAAAGCGCTTGCCCAACAAATTGCCGCTCTAGTTGCTCAGCTGCCTGAAGGTGTGCAAGACAAGCTGCAACGTCGTTGGCTCAGTGGGATCAGCAATGACGACACTATTGTCGTGTCGTTGTCTGTTGGCAATCAGCCGCTGATGAGCGTAGCCAATAATGGCCAGCCTCAGGGTTTGCTGGTGGATTTATGGCGGTTATGGTCAGAAAAAACC
>JAYRUI010000451.1:0-3046 GCA_041919175.1 Rheinheimera sp.
ATGGCTGCAAAGCCAGTTGCCAAAACTGGCGGAATCTGGCGGCGCGGTAAAACAACAAGGCAGCCTGACGGATCTGGTGTCGCAAACTGCGCGCACTTATCAGGTGCAGGTGAGCCGGATGCAACCACAAAACGATCAACTGCAATTGTCGGTGGATGATTTGCCGTTTGACCAGTTATTACGCTGGTTACACGATTTGCAATTTCAGCAGGGTGTGACACTGGTGCAGCTGGATATAGCGCAGGCCGAGGTGGCAGGCCAGGTGCGGGTGCGCCGGATGGTCTTGGAATAATGCTGTAGCCCGGGCGTGGCGTGCTGCGCTCTGGCACAAGCGCCGCTCGGTGTTTCATGGCATGTCGTTACAATACCTAGTCACGGCACGTCGTCACAGACGTCATCACAATATGCAAAAGCAAAGCACAACAGCTGGGAAAAGTTAGTACAGATGAAAAAATCGATGTTATGGGCGCTGGGTATCACTGCTTATCTGCTGTTTACCTTGCTGTTAACCCCGGCCAGTTTATGGTTAAAGCTGGTCACTTTGCCGGCGCAAGTGCAGCTTGGCGCTGTGACAGGCACTTTGTGGGCCGGGCAGGTGGCTGGCGTGCAAGCCGGGCCTTTTTACCTGCCACAACTGAATTGGCAGCTGCAACCCGGGTTGTTATGGCGCGGCAAGCTGGGGCTTAAATTACAAGGCGGTAATTTACGTGATGCGACTTTCCCGTATTTATCGTTGCAGGCGGAGCTGGGTTTAGGCCAGTTAGCGCTGACAAATTCCAACGTACGAGTACCGGTAGCGCCTGTGATGTCGCAATTGCAGTTACCCATGCCGGTGGACGCCAGCGGTGCTATCGTGCTGAATTTGCAAGACTTCGCCTTGGGGCAGCCTTATTGCGCGGCGCTGGCAGGCACAGCCAGCTGGCAACAGGCCAAATTTAAGGCCCCCACCGGCTGGATTGACTTACAGGCGATAGACGCGGTGCTCAGCTGCGACAACGGTAATATCAGTTTGCAAACCAAAGCCGATAACCCGCTGGGATTAATGGTAAAAGCCGATGTATTACAGGGCAGCTACCAAATAGCCGGCACGTTAAAACCAGCAGCCTCAATGCCCAAAGAAGTACACCAGGCCATGCAGTTTGTCGGTCAACCCGACGCCGAAGGCCGTTTCCCGTTAAAGCTGCAAGGCCGGATCGGGCAGTAGGTTTTATTAGCGCTGCCGGATCAGGGCAGCGCTTTGGTGTTGTTGCTTTTGGCTGGTGTGGCGCTGGTGGGTTTTAGTGGCTTGTCCTGATACAGCTGCGGTTAATCCGGCAGGGCACGAACTACCCCTGAGAATGACCAAAATTCGCTTGTTCTGCAGTTCTGTCTGCTGAAGTTGGTAGTTGAAGTCTGCTGGCACAGCTAAGGTTAAGCCGGCACTACACGAACCACCACCGGCAACTACTCCGCTCGCCCGTTCGCGCCTCCCGCGCTCACTCTTGAATGCTCACTCCGCAGTTCCCGGCGTTGGTTTATTGGCAAAAGAAAAGACCTGACCCTATCGGCCTACTACTGCTTAGTGTCATATTCATCATACTTACCATTCGCTGCTTTATTTCTGATGTTGAGTAAATACCTGCTTTAGCAATTTCTTCTGCCATCTGACAGCAACTGTGCCCAATCGTCGCCACCGGAAAGCTCAGCCGTCAAACCAGCATAACCCAGCGAACTGGCGTTACCGACAGCAGATAAAGCAGCGATGGATAAAGCGGGTTTGGAAAACATAAAAGCCCAGGATTAATAACTCACTGGGCTGAGTTTGACGGCAAAACACTTGAGAGCTAATTAAATGAGGCTTGCAACCCCACGAACATAACCTTGTATCCAACGGTAAGTGTTGTTGTTATCAGCTGTATCACCGTCAAATATTGCATTCAAAAAAGATTCAGGTGATACATATGGATGATAACTTTGATCGACGGTTTTTAAATCTATAAAAAGACCTAGTTCATTTATTTTTAGCGTATTGTGGAATTCTTGAGGCAGCTTCATTCCTCGTAATATGTACTCGACCAACCGACGTTCTTTTACGACCCATACCAGTAAAAGTATCCGAATCTTGGGTGGCAACCTTCCTGAACCAGATATCGCGTAAAGAGTACAAATGCGTTCTATAGTTCTGGCTTCGAAGGCATAAACTTGATTGTAAGAGTTCAGATAGTTTAAAAAATGATCGTGATTTGTATGGGCGTTTGGAAAGTTGGCAAGAAACTGTTTTACCAAAGCTGCAAAGGCATACTCGCTGTCAATTAGGTTGCGAGTGGGCAATGAAAAATCAATATTTACAAATTTGTGAAGATACTGACTGGCATCCATATTATCACCAAATTCATGCCTTACGGAGCTGCAAAGTTGTTCACGGTAATATGTGATTACAAACACAAGACCTGATGCATTAAGTAAATGTTTTATTGATTCAAGTACTTCAAGTGCAAATTTCGGTTTACATCTATCAAGCTCGTCGATAACCACTAATATTTTGTTGTGCTCGGACAATTTTGATGCAAGTTCTCCAACAGCAGCATGAAAACTCTTTTTTGCTTCCGTTTCTTGGTTACCATTTTGGAGCTTGGCTGCAATATAGTCCTCGATTTTCCCTGATGTTTCTTGAGCGACAACTTCAGATAGTTGCTCACCACCCAATGCAGATACAACATCTGCTAACTCCTGTTTTAAAATGGTTTTAGTAATCGCTTTTAGCAATACAACTCCACCAGCTTTTGCCACTTTTAAAGCCGCGTTACCAACTTCTTTTGTTATTACTTCAGTTATAGAATCGGGCTTTTCTGATACCAATTGTGTAAGGATATGCTGTGTAATTGAAAAAAATGGATCTCCTGACCTTTCATGCTCAAAGCAATCAAAAACTACCATAGGTAAGTTTTCGTTTTCAGCTGATTTCTTCAGAAACTGCTTTACGAACGTTGTTTTACCATTGCCCCATTTTGCATCAACACCAATACTAAACGGGCTATTTACTTTTAAAGCAACCGTTACTAGGCTA
>JAYRUI010000452.1:0-3042 GCA_041919175.1 Rheinheimera sp.
GTAATCTTCGTATACATCGTCACGGATAAAAATCTCAACAGGCGCAGGGTGCTGCTTTTCAGCATAAAGCGGCATGCTGAATACAGCACTACTGAAAATTAACAGACTTAAAATTTGTTGCAGCATAAGACAAGGATCCAAAAGCAGACAGCACAAGCATAGGTGGATTTGTGATGGACTTCACTTTTTATTTGGCCATCTAAACGTTTAGAAGTTGACAATTTGAGCTGTTTTAGCCAAAGTAGCCGCATCTTATTTTTTGATCCGGAGCCCGCATGCCTATTAAAGTGGTGGACCAATTACCCGCAGTAGAAGCTTTATCAGCGGAAAACGTCTTTGTGATGACGGAAAGCCGTGCATTGCAACAAGATATCCGGCCACTGAAAATTGCCATTCTGAATCTGATGCCAAACAAAGTAACCACTGAAATACAGTTGTTGCGCTTGTTGGCCAATAGTCCGTTGCAGGTGGATGTTGATCTGATCCGGCTGGACAACCACGTTAGCAAACATACGTCACAAAGCCATCTCAATTGTTTCTACAGGTATTTTTCTGATGTGCAGCAGCAAAACTACGACGGTTTGATCATCACTGGTGCGCCGCTTGGCCTGGTGAATTATGAAGATGTCAGTTATTGGCCGCAATTGTCGGAAATTCTGGCATGGGCCGATCGCCATGTAACCTCTACTTTATTTTTATGCTGGGCCGCACACGCCGCCCTCTATTATTACTACGGCTTACAGCGCGAGATCCGTGGTGAAAAACTCTCCGGTGTGTATTGGCAGGATGTAGTGCAACCTTTAAGTCCATTGGTTCGTGGTTTTGATGATAAGTTTCTGGTGCCGCATTCACGTTATGCCCAGGTGCCGCAGCAAAAATACCAGCAACACGCCGATATCCATGTACTGGCACAAGCAGACGTGACTGGCGCCTATCTGTTGCAAAACAGCAGCGGTAGCCGGGTCTTTGTAACTGGCCATCCGGAGTATGATTTAACCACTTTAAATGATGAATATCAGCGCGACCTCACGGCTGGTTTAGCGCCCAAAGTGCCGGAAAATTACTTTCGCGATAACGACCCAACCAAAGGTCCACAAAAACTGTGGCAAAGCCACGCCTTCTTATTATTCAGTAACTGGCTGAACTACTATGTGTATCAGGCCACACCTTTTGATATTGAACAAATTGGCCAGGAGCGGGTGTGATGACTGTAGTGATAAATAATATTCCGGTATCAGCGCGGTTAACACCGCAAAGGCTGGTGCAATTATTGTCAGAACGAATTCTGGTATTGGACGGTGCTATGGGCACGATGATCCAGGCCTATCAGCTACAGGAAGCTGATTACCGGGGTGAAGAATTTGCCAACTGGCCGTCCGATCTGAAAGGCAACAACGATTTGCTGGTGCTGACCCAACCACACATCATCAGTGAAATTCACCGTAAGTATCTCACTGCCGGTGCTGATATCCTGGAAACCAACAGTTTTAACGCGACCACTATTGCCATGGCAGACTACGACATGTCGCATCTGTCAGCACGTATTAATCGAGAAGCCGCGGCGCTTGCACGTAAAGCCTGTGATGAATTTACCGCATTAAACCCCGGTAAACCGCGTTTTGTTGCTGGAGTGCTTGGCCCTACCAACAGAACTGCGTCCATTTCACCGGATGTAAACGACCCGGGTTATCGTAATGTTGATTTTGATACCTTGGTGGCTGCTTATACCGAATCGACCCTGGCGCTGATTGAAGGTGGCGCAGACATTATTATGCTGGAAACTATTTTTGATACGCTCAACGCCAAAGCTGCCGCATTTGCGGTGCTGCAAGTGTTTGATGATATTGGTTATAAATTACCGGTGATGATTTCAGGCACTATTACCGACGCTTCAGGCCGCACTTTGTCGGGCCAGACCACAGAAGCTTTTTACAATTCATTAGCGCATGTAGAGCCTGTTACTTTTGGTCTGAACTGCGCTTTAGGGCCTGATTTACTGCGCCCTTATGTCGAAACTTTATCCGGCATATCAGAATGTTATGTGTCGGTGCATCCAAATGCAGGTTTACCGAATGAGTTTGGTGAATACGATTTAGGTGCAGTTGAGATGGCAGCAGAAATTAAAGACTGGGCGGCACAGGGGTTTTTAAATATTGTCGGCGGTTGTTGTGGCACAACCCCTGCGCATATCAAAGCCATCAGTGATGCAGTGGTAGGTTTAACACCGCGTCAGCCTAAAGCAAAATCCCATCAGTTTAATCTGGCTGGCCTCGAAGCCTTTTCGTTGGAGTGGTAATGCAACAAGTCAGGTTTATTAACGTTGGTGAACGCACCAATGTCACAGGCTCAGCCCGTTTTAAAAAGCTTATTCTGGATGGCAAATATGAAGCTGCATTGCAGGTTGCCAGGCAACAGGTAGAAAACGGCGCGCAAATTATTGATATCAACATGGACGAAGCGATGCTCGACAGCAAAGCGGCCATGGTGCGTTATCTGAATTTGCTGGCATCCGAACCGGACATTTCCCGTGTGCCTATTATGGTCGACTCGTCGAAATGGGAAGTGATTGAAGCTGCACTGAAATGTATTCAGGGCAAAGCCGTGGTCAATTCCATTTCTTTAAAAGAAGGCGAAGCGCAGTTTATCCATCAGGCAAAATTGCTGCGCCGTTATGGTGCCGCTGTTGTAGTGATGGCCTTTGACGAAGTCGGACAGGCCGATACCAAAGCGCGGAAAGTCGAAATTTGTCAGCGCGCTTATAAAATTCTGGTGGAACAAATCGGTTTTCCACCTGAAGACATTATTTTTGACCCGAATATTTTTGCCGTAGCAACGGGCATAGAAGAGCACAATAACTACGCAGTAGATTTTATCGAAGCTACCCGTGAGATCAAAAAGCTCTGCCCCTACGCCAAAATCTCCGGAGGTGTATCGAATGTCTCATTTTCGTTTCGCGGTAACGATCCGGTGCGTGAGGCCATTCACTCGGTGTTTTTATACCACGCCATCAAAGCCGGTATGGATATGGGTATCGTCAACGCC
>JAYRUI010000453.1:0-3040 GCA_041919175.1 Rheinheimera sp.
AGAATTATTGGAGCATAAGGCCCGGTTGCAGCACTGCACAGCAAAGCGCGTCGCAGTAATAAATGCCGGTATCTGTGCTATTGCCAGCTCGGGCAAAGTGTTGTTATTTATCGTTTTTCAGCTTTGGAGTTTCTATGTCGGCTACACATCAGTTTGACGCTATCTGGCACAATATTCATCTCGCCACTATGACAGACAACGGCAAAGCTTATGGTGCCGTGCATGACGCTGCCCTGGCTGTCAAAGATGGCTTGATTGCCTGGTGTGGCCCTAAAGCTGAATTACCGCCTTGTGATCTGCTGGCAACACCTCTGTACGACGGTCAGGGTCAGTGGCTAGTGCCTGGTTTTATCGATTGTCACACCCATCTGGTTTATGCCGGCAGTCGCGCCAACGAGTTTGAAATGCGTTTAAATGGTGCCAGTTACCAGGAAATTGCCGCGGCCGGAGGGGGTATTAAATCGACTGTTGCCGCAACGCGCAAAGCGTCCCATGAAGAATTGTTTGTGCTTGGCAAAGACCGGCTGAATGCACTCTTGAGCCAGGGCGTTTCAACTGTCGAAATTAAATCCGGTTATGGTCTGGATTTGGACACTGAACAAAAAATCCTCGAAGTTGCCCGATTGCTGGGTGAAAACCATCCTGTTCATATTGAAAAAACCTTTTTAGGCGCTCATGCGTTGCCGGCTGAATACGCCAACAACAGCGACGGTTATATGCAACTGGTGACAGAAACCATGTTGCCCGCTTTGCATCAGCAAGGTCTGGTGGATGCGGTTGATGTATTTTGTGAAGGTATTGGCTTTTCAGTGGCGCAAAGCCGGTTGTTATTTGAAAAAGCCAAAGCGCTGGGTTTACCGGTGAAAGCCCATGCCGAGCAGTTATCGGCTTTGGGCGGTGCTTCGCTGGTGGCCGAATTTGGCGGCCTGTCGGCGGATCATATTGAATATTTAACTGAAAACGATGTAAAAGTCATGGCAACAGCCGGCACGGTGGCTGTGTTGTTGCCCGGTGCTTATTATTTCCTGCGCGAAACCAAAATGCCGCCCATTGATTTACTGCGTCAATATCAGGTGCCTATTGCTGTGTCCACCGACTTAAACCCCGGCACTTCACCTTTGTGTAACCTGCCACTGATGTTAAATATGGCCTGTACCTTGTTTAAGTTAACACCGGAAGAAGCGTTAAAAGGGGTCACCATCAATGCCGCCAAAGCATTGGGGAAAACCGACCGTGGCGTGCTTGCTGCGGGTAAAAAAGCCGATTTTGGCCTTTATGCCATTAGCCAACCGGCCGAGCTTTGCTACCAGTTTGGGGTGTCACAACTTAAGCAGTTGATTATTAATGGTAAAAATGTGAATTTCCGCCTTTAGCCCCGACTTTACAAAACAAGCAAAAAGAGTAAGCTGAAATAATCAGGGTTGGGTGAGAAGTAAGCTTTGAAATTTGTCTGGGTGTTTAGTTTATTTTTTGCAACACCGGTCTGGGCTTTGTCAGGTTTAACGGCACAGGCAGACTGGTTATTGCCACTGTTGCTGCTGGTTTCATTGCTGCTGCTTTTTTTATTGGTCAGAAGCAACAGAGAAGTGAAGGTCTTGCGCGCTTATGTGCAGTTCCATAAACAACAACCGGACCCTTTCCGGATGCTGCACGATGAAGTCACAGGTTTTCCTAATAAAATCGCCCTTGAGCAGCAGCTTAAACTGTTGCTGGAGCGTGATCCGTCACAGCACTATTCGTTATTGTTATTAAAAATCAAAGATTTTGAGCAGATCAATAAAGCGCTTGGGCGCAGCAACGCCAATTTGTTATTAACGCAAATTGCCGCCCGGATGAACCAGTTGCTGGTGGACGATGCCGATGTGCTGAAACTGGAATGGCAAAGCCAACAAGCTTCAATCGTACATTTGGGCGGCGTTGATTTTGCCGCCTGGGTGCATGCCGGCAGGAAGCAACATCAGGCCGAATATCTGGCACAACGTATTGAACAAATGGTGCCGGAACCGCTGCTTATTCATGGTTGTGCAATTGAATACCGTATTGCCAGCGGGGTAGCGCATTATCCGCAACATGGCACCTTATTAAATGAACTGATGGATAAAGCTTATCAGGCGCTGCAGTTACACTTGTACCGTTTCAGCGACACTCAGGTATTTAGTGCTGAAATGCAGACTTATACCGATGACAAACTCATTATGATGTCGCAACTCAGTGATGCCATAGTGCAACAACAGTTACAGCTGGATGTGCAACCGCAAATGGATTTAAGCACTCAGCAGGTACTGGCGGCTGAAGTATTAGTGCGTTGGCAACATCCGGAGCGTGGTTTGTTGCTGCCCAAAGATTTTCTGCCACTTGCCGAAGAAATGGGCATGATTTATCCGCTGACGCAGTGGGTGCTCACTCAGGCTATTGTCACCCTACAACAGTTGCGCCAGCAAGGTTTTGATATTGCGTTGGCAGTTAATCTGGCCAGCAGCGATCTACTGCAGATGGAACTGGTTGAACAATTACAACAGATGTTGGAACAGGCTGATGTACCGGCAACAGCACTGATCCTGGAGATCAAAGAAGAGGCTCTGTTAACAGATCCGGAAAAAACGCTGCTGGTATTACAAAGATTGCGTCAGTTGGGGGTGAGCTTAGCGCTGGATGATTTTGGCACCGGTTTGTCGTCTTTAGGCTACATCCGGCAGTTGCCTATTCAACAAGTTAAAGTGGATTGTTCTTTTGTGGCGGGTTTGCATCGTTCAGACACCCAGGCCGCTGTGACCGGCGCCATTCTGGATGTTGCCAAAAATCTGCAACTGGTGGTGGTGGCTGAAGGCATTGAAGAGCAGGCAGTGGCAGAAAGGCTGATTAAAATGGGTTGTCAGCGTGGCCAGGGCTTTTTGTATTCCAGGCCCTTTGCTTTACACGGCTTACCATCCTGGTTAAAACAATGGTTTCACCAGCGTAATCAATAGGTTGAGTCTCTATCAAAAGCAATAAAGCGCTGCAAACAGCGCTTTATTTGTTTCTGGCCTGAATAAAAGCCAAT
>JAYRUI010000454.1:0-3038 GCA_041919175.1 Rheinheimera sp.
GCGATAGTCGAAGAGTTGTCCTTATTAACCAAGGCTGCTAAAACAGCTTAATGTTTTGTTGCTGGCTGTTTTCCGGGTGCTGATGGAGATCAACAGGAGAGCAGGATGAAAGTCAGTGTATTTAGTAGTAAAAAGTACGACGAGCAAGCGTTCTTACAATATAGCCCGCCTGGTATTGAGTGGCAGTTTTTACCACAAAAACTCGATGTGTTAACGGTTGAAGCAGCGAAGGGCTCAGACGCCATCTGTGCTTTTGTCAATGACGACCTCAGCGCTGCAGTGTTAAAGCGCTTGTCTGAACTTGATATTCAGGCGGTGGCACTGCGTTGTGCCGGTTTTAATAACGTCGATCTGACAACCGCAAAATCACTGAAAATCCGCATTATGCGGGTGCCGGCTTATTCACCACAAGCTGTTGCTGAACATACGGTTGGCATGATGTTGTGTTTAAGCCGTAAATTTCACAAAGCCTACAACAGAACCCGTGACAATAATTTTGATTTAAACGGCCTGTTGGGTTTTAACCTCTATGGCAAAACAGTGGGGTTAGTTGGCACTGGCCGCATTGGTATCGCCACAGCGCATATTCTGCGCGGTTTTGGCTGCAGGCTGCTATGTGTCGATCCTGTTGAAGATGCCGCAATCCATGCGCTTGGCGCCACTTACGTGACGCTGCCAGAGCTTTACCGGCAAAGTGACATTATCAGTCTGCACTGCCCGCTGACACCACAAAGTCATCATCTGATCAACGCGGATGCACTTGCGCAAATGAAAGATGGAGTGATGCTGATCAACACCAGTCGTGGTGCACTGGTTGATACGCGAGCTGTTATTTCTGCGTTAAAATCCGGCAAAATTGGCTATCTGGGGCTTGATGTATACGAGCAGGAGGCCGATTTATTTTTTAAAGACTTGTCCGAGCAAGTCATCGCCGATGAAGTGTTTCAGCGTTTACTCACTTTTCCGAATGTGCTGATCACCGGCCATCAGGCATTTTTCACCAACGAAGCGATGGCACAAATCAGCAGTATCACAGCACAAAACCTGCTGGATTTTGCGCAAAACAAGCTGTCGGGCAATGAGCTTTAATTATTTCTAGCAAAAACAGCTAAAAAAACGGCCATGTTAATGGCCGTTTTTAATTGTGCTGACTTGTTTTACTTCGCAGTTTTATTGCTTTTTGTTTAACAGCGTCCGGTCAAAAAATGCTGTGATAGTGCGATGTAAATGGGTTTGTACCTGCTGGCCAAACATCGCATGTTTGCTCCCAGGATACGTCATCATCTCGAACATTTTGCCTTTTTGCTGTAAGTCAGAAAACAGTTTGGTGCTGTTGCTGAATAACACATTGTCGTCCGCCATACCGTGATAAATCAACAAATCCCCTTTTAACCCATCGCTGTAAGGAAAGACTGAGCTGTCCTGATAACCTTTGGCATTTTGTGCCGGATGACCGAGGTAGCGTTCTGTGTAATGGGTGTCGTACAAAGTCCAGTCCGTGACAGGTGCTCCGGATACACCGGCCGCAAAACAATCACCGGCTTTAAACATGGCCATTATGGCCATATAACCGCCGTAGCTGTGACCATAAACACCAATTCTGTTACCGTCGACATAAGGCAAAGTGCGCAGATATTCAACGCCGGTGATTTGATCTTCTACTTCAACAACACCCATTTTTTTGTAGATCGGATCTTCAAACTTTTTGCCGCGATTTTCTGAACCTCGGTTATCCAGCTGAAACACAATGTAACCACGCTGTGCCATATAGTGGAAATACAAATCCTTGCCGCTCCAGCTGTTAGTCACCCTTTGCGCGCCAGGACCGCCATACACACTGACAATCACCGGGTGTTTTTTGCTTTTATCCAGATTTTTTGCCGCAAAAATGCGGTAGTGCAGCGTCTGCCCATCTTTGGCGGTTAAAGTACCAAAAGTGGGTTGAACCAGTTCCGGCCAATAAGGCGTTAACGGATGCTCAGCATTCAGCTCATTCGCTTCGAGCATCGTCAGGGTTTTGCCGGTTTTATCATTCAGCTGCACTTTCGGCAGGCTGTTTACCGCTGAATAGCTGTCGATAAAACCACTGCCATCTTCGGCCACCACCACTGCATGGCTGGCGCCTGCTGAGGTTAAACGCTCAATAGTTAAATCACTGAGTTTTAACTGATAAAGATGATTTTCCAGCACTGTGTCTTTACGACCGGTGAAATACACCAAACCGTTTTTTTCATCCACTGCTTCTAATTTGCTGACTATCCAATCGCCCGAGGTCAACTGTGTTGCCTGCGTATTGTTCAACTGGTACAGATACAAATGTTTAAAGCCATCGCGCTCTGACGCCCAGATAAACCTTTGTTTATCTTTGAAAAAATGTAAATCGTCGTGCAAGTTGATCCATGTTTTACTTTCTTCAGCAACCAGCAGCTGTTGCTGCTTTGTTGCTAAATCAACCAAACGCAATTCCAGCTTCTGTTGGTCCCGGCTTTGCCATTGATACGTGAGTTGATTCGGATTTTTTGTCCATTGCACCCTTGGCAGATACATGTCTTTTTCGGCACCTAAATCCAGCCAGTTCACGTCTTTTGCGCCTATGCTGACCACACCAAGTTTGATCACAACGTTATTGGCGCCGGCGTAAGGATAACGCTGGTTATAAAGTTTAATTTCATCAGCGTATATTTCATTACGTAACACTTCAGGGACCTGGCTTTCATCAAACTGCGTAAACGCAATTTTGCTGTCATCCGGCGCCCACCAATACCCTGTCATCCGCGCCATTTCTTCCTGCGCGACAAACTCAGCCATGCCATTTTTGATCGGCCCTTTGCCGTCACGGGTAAGCTGTTGCTCTTTGCCGGTTGTTAAATCCAGCACAAAAATATTCTGATCCCGCACAAAAGAAACAAAACGGCCTTTCGGGCTGATTTGCGCATCAGTCTCAAAAGCAGCTGTTTCTGTAAGTTTACGGGATTTTTGGCTGGCCAAATCGTAATAATACAAGTCGCCGTTTAATGGAAATAACAAGGCCTGGCCGT
>JAYRUI010000455.1:0-3036 GCA_041919175.1 Rheinheimera sp.
TAAAAATTGCCATTATCGGCCTTGGTTATGTTGGTTTGCCTCTGGCGGTTGAGTTTGGCAAAAAATTTCCGACTTTAGGTTTTGATATTAATAAAGCCCGGATTGAAGAACTGAAAAACGGTCAGGATCACACGCTGGAAGTCAGCCCTGAAGAGCTGAAAGCGTCCTCCCAGTTAAGTTATAGCTGTGAGCTGGAGCAGTTAAAACAAGCCAATTTTTATATTGTGACTGTGCCAACCCCTATTGATGAACACCGGCAGCCGGATTTAACGCCGCTGGTGAAAGCTTCTGAGACGCTCGGTAAAGTGATTAAACCAGGTGACATCGTGGTGTATGAGTCCACCGTTTATCCTGGCGCAACTGAAGAAGATTGCATTCCGGTGATTGAGCGGATTTCTGGCCTGAAGTTTAATCAGGACTTTTTTGCCGGTTACAGCCCTGAGCGCATCAACCCGGGTGATAAAGAACACCGCGTGACCAACATTAAAAAAGTCACTTCAGGCTCAACCCCTGACGTTGCTGAGTTCGTTGATTCGGTGTATCGCAGCATTATTCTGGCAGGTACTTACAAAGCGTCCAGCATTAAAGTGGCAGAAGCGGCCAAGGTCATTGAAAACACCCAACGCGACTTAAACATTGCGTTAATTAACGAACTGGCGGTGATTTTTAATAAACTCGGCATCGACACTGAAGAAGTGTTGCTCGCCGCCGGCACCAAGTGGAATTTCCTGCCATTCAGGCCTGGCCTGGTGGGCGGCCATTGTATTGGCGTTGATCCTTATTATCTGACGCACAAAGCGCAAGCTATTGGTTATCACCCGGAAGTTATTCTGGCCGGCCGTCGTATTAACGATGGCATGAGCAAATATGTGGTGGGTCAGCTGGTCAAACAGATGATCAAACAGCAAATTAATGTTTCCGGCGCCCGTGTTTTGGTGTTGGGGTTGACCTTTAAAGAAAACTGCCCTGATATCCGGAATACCAAAGTGGTGGATATTCTGGCTGAATTAAAAGAATACGGCATGCAGCCAGATGTGTACGATCCGTGGATCGACGTTGCAGAAGCACAGCATGAATATAATCTGACGCCGGTGCAACAGCCTGAACTACAAGGCTATGACGCCATTATTCTGGCTGTGGCGCACCAACAGTTTAAACAGTTGGGTGCTGCCGGTATTCGTCAGTTCGGTAAAACGGCGCATGTACTTTATGACCTGAAGTATCTGCTGGCGCAACAAGATAGCGACCTGCGTTTATAACAGCGATCCGTTTTATAAAACTGACCTGCTTTATCTGCGTTAGCGTGCGCTGTTTGTTTGGTCAAGGATTTTGTTACAGGCGGAGCCGCTGGTTCAGGCTCCGTTTTAATCAGGATCTGCTTTGGGATATTTATCCTTGTTGTTGGTTTATACAACCGCTTTACAGGTGCCGGAAGCCGACGGTGTAGCAGCCGCCAGACAGCTTTTGCCATAGATCCTGTCTGGTTTAGTGTTGGCGTTCAGTCAGCGGATTGATGCGATAGCGCCAGCGACCTTCGGGCAGCTTGTGCTCTGCCGTCATCAATCACTTCGTTCAAGTGCGGCCGTTGTTCCGGCTTGCTCAAGCTTGATGGTCAGAATTGAGTGTCCGGTAGCAATGACTGGCACAACATTGCTGTTGCAACCTTGTCGGCCTTCTGGGCGAATGTTGAACGCTATTGATTACAAAGAATACGGATGGGTAAAGGTGTCAATTCAGAAAAAGGTTTTATTAAATACAGGCAGCCAGATTTATATGGCGCTGCTTTCTGTAGGGACCTTACCTTTTTATATTTCTATTCTGGGAAAACCAGCTTATGGCTTGATTGCTTTTTTTCTGCAGCTGCAAACGGTGATTAGTCTGTTAGATATTGGAATTTCGGCAACGGTCGCCCGCAATACCACCTTGTTTAAAGCCGGAAAACTCGACAGGAAAGAATTCTTCAGTAGTGCCAACAGTATCGAAGTGCTGTTTTATCTTTTGGGCATCACAATATTAGCGCTTGGCATCTGGCATAGCGATTGGATCAGTCACAGCTGGTTGCAACTTGATGATTTTGATGCAGCTACCGCAATGCTGGCTGTGCAACTGATGACTGTGGTCGTTGTCTGCCGCTGGTTACAAACCTTTTACCGTGCAGTGATTTTTGGTGCTGAGCGGATTGAATGGCTGTCCTGGTTTAATATTGCTTTTTCCAGTGTAAGAGTGGTGTTCGTGATCCCGTATCTGCACTGGATAAACGGCGATATTGTTGATTTTTTTCAATACCAAATCGTCATGAATTTATTGGAATTGGCAGCTTTGGCCATGATGTCGTCAAAACAACTCAGCTATCGGGCACATGAGCGCTTAGGCTTGGTTCAGTTCAGCACTGTCAGAGCGGCGATCAGAAGCTCAGCTGTGATAGGTGTGACTTCTGTACTCTGGGCCTTGATGGCACAGTCCGATAAAATGCTGGCTTCCGGTTTAGTGACTTTAACCGGCTACGCTGCATACAGCATAGTGATCACGGTCGCCTCTGTGCTGGTGTTACTCTCGGCCCCACTGATTTATGCGATAGGCCCGATGATGTCGCGGTTGGTGGCGGAACAGCAGCATCAGGAGGCTGTGATGCTTTTTCGCAATGCATCCTTGTTTGTTGCGCTGGTACTGGTGTCCGCCTTTACTGTTGTGCTGTGTTTTGCTGAACCTTTATTATTGGCCTGGACTGCAGACGCTGATTTGGTGCAGTTGGCTTTGCCTTTGTTACCGGTTTATCTGACAGGTACCTTATTTTTTGCGCTGAATTATTTGTCTTACAGTATTTGTTATGCCTTTGGTGACTTTCATCTGCGGCTGAAATTATCTGCTATTGCCTTGGGGTGCTATTTGCCGGCGCAGGGGATTGCGGCGCTGTTCGCGTCGCAACATGGCCTTATTTACAGCTGGATGTTGTTAAACATATTGTTCTTTTTTGGTGCCCAGCCGTTGTTATACAAAAAACTTCAGCCAGGTCTTTTTATCAGGTCATTCTTTCAC
>JAYRUI010000456.1:0-3033 GCA_041919175.1 Rheinheimera sp.
CTCTTGTGACTCTGGTAAACGATAAAAAGCCGGGTCGTCACCATTCATGTTTTTATTCAGCCGCTTAAACACATCGCTGATGCTGCTGACATGACTGACCTGTGGCAAAGTTTGCAGATAAGCAGAAAACTCATCCACGGCTTGAATAAATGCCGGATCGTTCACACCGGACGGGCTGCCGCTGTCGATGGCAATATCCAGCATGGCCACGCCGCCTAAACGCTCTTCCAGATAATCCACCGACTGACGGTATTCAGTGTCAGTAGAAAAATACTTCACGGCTTCGTCGTTGACATTGTTTTGCAACGTCAGATAACCGCCCAGCAGCGTCAGCACTGCTGTGACCGGTAAAATTGCTTTATGGTGGCGGATCACCCAATCGGCCAGTCTATCCATCATTGACGAGCCATCTTCAGCCTCAACATAACCGCAGCTGATAGGCAGCAACAGCATTAAAGCAGGCAACAAAGTGACGGTAAAAAACCAGGCCAGCATGACACCAAGGGCTGTCAGATTGCCAAAATCCCGCAAAATAGGCACTTCGGAGAAATTTAAGGTTAAAAAGCCAATGGCAGTGGTCACACTGGTAATCAACACCGGCATCAGGTTTATATTGACTGCTTTTTCAATGGCCTGCGCTTTGTTATCCCCCTGACGCATAAAAAACTGGGTGGAGGCGATGAGATGCACACTGTCAGCAACGGCCAGTGTCATCACCAAAGTGGGTACATTGACTGTGGCGGTACTTAAGAAAATACCGGCCCAACCTGACATCCCCATAGTGCTGCTGATAGTCACCAGAATAATGACCACTACGGCAAAAGCAGCTAATGCCGAGCGCAACATCACTGCCAGCATTAAAATAATCACCACAAACATCAGAGGCACCAAAGTTGTGGCATCGTGCTGCGCTTCCACACTAAAAGCATTGTTCAGCGAAATAACACCGGCATGGTAGAAAGTCAGTTCAGGATGTTCAGCCGCCAGCTTGTCGGTTAAAGCGCGTACCGAGTTATAGACATCAGACACTTCCTGATTCTGGTTTTTTTCCGGTAACTGCACTGTGATATTCACGGCTGTGATAGTGCCGTCTTCCGATACCAGCCGTCCGGCCAATAAAGGTTCAGCCAAAGCAGCCGCTTTAATTTTGGCGATTTTGGCTTCATCCAGACTGCTGCTTTGAAGCAATAAATCTTCTACCAGCAAGTCATCATCTGCCGCTTCGGTATGTTGAAAGTTGGTGATGGAATCAACCCGCAACGAATGGGGTGTTTGCCAGGCGGCGTCTGTCAGTTCTTTCACCACAGTCAGCACTTTGGCATCAAACACATTGCCGGACTTTGGCGCTATCGCCACCAGCATATTGTCGCTTTTATTAAAACGCGCCTGCATGCGTTCAAATGCCTGCATCTGCGGATTATCCTGCGAAAAGAAAATGCGGAAATCACCACGGAAATACAGGTTTTTTGCACCCACACTAAAAAGCACCACCAGCGCCAGCACCCAGGCCAGATTCCACCAGGGGTGGCGCAGCGCACTTGTTAACCAAAGTTGTTTCATTGTTATTCCCTGTTTATTTTTAAAGCTGCACCAGAAAATGACGCTTCGTCAGTTTCCTCTCAAATCACAACAAACAACAGCACCGGTTCTCAGCCCGACTCACAGCCCACTTCATTCGCGTTGTTCTCAGTTTTGTGATGACAACACTGCCGCAATGCGGCGCCAACTGCGCTGATAATCAAAATCAGCGGAAAGCGGCGTCCAGTTCAGGCCATCCAGCAGTAAATTGACGCCAGACAGCATCAGCTGTTGTTGCTCCAAACCGGCAAATAAACCCATCTGCTGAGTGGGCCCGTACAAAGCGTTGCCACCAAAAGCTAAAGCCCACTGCAGATAAGTCAGCTCATCAATGCCACGACCGGCCTGCAATTGCAGCGCTTTGTCGGCGATGGCCTGAGCAATCACCTGCTCACAACACCACAATAACTGCTGCTCCAGCGCCTGACGTTGCGCTAACCTCTCGGCCGAGCTTTTTTCCACGACGGCTGGCGTAGTGGCGCTGAGCAAACACAAAAACAAAGTGGGTTCAGTTGTGGAGAAACGATAATAAGCATAGTGCAGCGCCAAAGCGCGCTCGCGGCTGTGGCCAGGCAACAACAGAGCCTGCTGAAACAGCAGCAGTTGGCGCTGCAGGCTATCCACACTCAAAGCGGTCATTAAATCTTCTTTGCTACAAAAGTGGTTATAAATAGTGCCTTTTGACACCTCAGAAACCGCCGTCAGCCGGTCCATGGTTAAACCGGCAAAACCGTCCTGCTGCAAAATACCCTGCGCCAATTGCAACAACTGCTGTTCGCGTTGTTGTTTATTCCAGGCACGGCTACCAGGCACCAATCCGGCAGCGCTGATAACTGTTTGTTCAGAAGGCATTTTTGCAGGCACCCGTTTTCACCGAATAAATTGACGAATCGTCATAATAGTCAATCAACGGCAGAACTCAAGGTTATTTTTTCAGCAAGATGTGACAAGGATGCGGGCTTTCACAAAGCCGCAACAGCGGTTTTGCGCACAACAACCGCATCACTCTGCAGCAAGCAGAAAATTGCAGTGCACAAGAGTCAGCAAAAGAGGTGGCGCTATTGGTTTAATAACGCCAGTACATTGGGGTGAACAACAGCAGCACCGTCAGAATTTCCAGCCGGCCCAGAATCATACCAAAGCTAATCAACCACTTAGCACCATCAGGCAAACTGCTGAAGTTACCATCAGGCCCAATCACAGGACCAAGACCAGGACCCACGTTGCTGATAGCAGTGGCGGCGCCTGTTAACGCAGTGACAAAGTCGAGTTCAAACATCGACAAGCCAAGCGCTAAAGCGCCAATAGAAGCGAAATAAACAAAACAAAACGCCAGCACTGACCCCAATAACTGGTCATTTACTGGTTTGCTACCGTACTTTTGCACCCAAACTGCATTGGGGTGTACCAACAGTTTAAATTGCTTAATGAGCAATAAACCCGCCAGCTGAGTAC
>JAYRUI010000457.1:0-3024 GCA_041919175.1 Rheinheimera sp.
GTGGTCAGCATTTTGCAAAAAGCCAAACAACAAGTGACCCATTGCCGTGTGGTGCTCACAGGCGAACGTGTGGACACTATTCCACGGGTATTCAGCAAAATTCATCTGCATTTTGAAGTGACTGGTTTTGACGTCAGTGAAAAACACGTGGAGCGCGCAGTAAACCTGTCGGCTGAAAAATATTGTTCAGTGTCTATTATGCTGCAACAGGCCATGGAAGTGACCCATTCGTTCAGCGTCCACCCTTCTGAAGTTCAGCCGCAAAGCTGAGGAAAGTTTGTTTACACTATACTGCTGGTGTCTGACAGCGGCAGTGGAGAATTTATACCGTGGTAAAACCTTTTGAAAAATTGAAGCTGCATGGCTTTAACAATTTAACCAAAAGCTTAAGTTTCAGTATTTACGATATTTGTTATGCCCCGACCGAACAGGACAGGCAGGAATATATTTCGTATATCGACGAGCAATATAACGCCGACCGGTTGACCGATATCCTCAGCGAAGTGGTTGATATTATTGGTGCCAATATTCTGAATGTGGCGCGCCAGGATTATGATCCCCAAGGCGCCAGTGTCACTATTCTGGTCTGTGAAGAGCCGATAGAAAAACCCGAAGACGCCAAAAACGATAATTCAGAACAACCTGGCCCTTTACCGGACGCCATAGTGGCCCATCTGGATAAAAGTCATATCTGCGTACACACCTACCCTGAACATCATCCGCACGGTGGTATCTGTACTTTCCGCGCCGATATTGAAGTATCAACCTGTGGTGTGATTTCACCGCTTAAAGCGCTGAATTACCTGATCCATAGTTTTGAGTCTGACATTGTGACTATCGACTACCGGGTGCGTGGTTTTACCCGTGATGTGCATGGTGTGAAACACTATATCGATCATCCTATTCACTCCATTCAGAATTTTATGGATGCAAATACCAAAAATGCGTTCCAGATGGTGGATGTGAATGTGTATCAGGAAAACCTGTTTCACACCAAGATGATGTTAAAAGACTTTGATTTAAATAACTATTTGTTTGGCGCCGGAGTTGAATCGCTGAGCAGTGACGAGCAAAAAGACATCAGCAAAAAAGTAAAACGTGAAATGCGGGAAATTTTTTACGGCCGTAATATGCCGGATATGAACTGATGTGCTGATGATCAGTTACTTATAAAAAAAACCGCTTGATGCGGTTTTTTTATTAGCTATTCCAGCCAGTTGACCTGACCCCTTGCCTGACGGCGTTTGAGCATCAATTCTTCAATCAGCGGCGTTAAAATCAGCTCCATCGCCAAACCCATTTTGCCGCCCGGCACTACCAGTGTATTCACCCGCGACATAAAAGAGCCGTTGATCATTTGCAGGTAATAAGGGAAATCCACGTGTTTAATGCCACGAAAACGGATCACGACAAAACTTTCATCCAAAGATGGAATATCTTTAGCGCTGAACGGGTTAGAGGTGTCTACCGTTGGCACCCGCTGAAAATTAATATGAGTGCGCGAAAATTGCGGTGTGATGTGGTTGATGTAATCGTCCATGCTGCGCACTATGCTGGCTTGCACGGCTTCACGCGAATGGCCACGTTCTGAGGTATCGCGGATAATTTTCTGGATCCACTCTAAGTTGACAATAGGCACCATGCCTATCAGCAAATCTACATGCTGAGCCACATTATGATGGTCGGTAACCACACCGCCATGCAGGCCTTCGTAAAACAATAAGTCGGTGTCGGTGCGTAGATCCTGCCAAGGCGTAAAAGTGCCTGGCAGTTGGTTATAAGGCACGGCTTCGTCAAAAGTGTGCAGATAACGGCGGATTTTCGCCATGCCATGTTCGGCATAACTGGAAAAACAGTTTTCCAGCGCGCCAAAATCGTTGGCTTCGGCGCCAAAATAGCTGATGTATTTGCCTTGTTCTTTGGCTTTTCTAATAGCGACATCCATTTCAGGACGGCTGAATTTATGAAAACAGTCCCCTTCCACCATGGCAGCATCAATGCCTAAGCTTCTGAATATATGCGAAAAAGAATTGGTGGTTGTGCTGGTGCCTGCGCCGCTGGAACCGGTAACGGCAATAATCGGATTGCGTTCTGACATAACTTCTCTGACCTCATTTGCCTTGGCCTTACCATAAAGGATAAAGTGAAAACTTCGCAACCGCTTTTGTGGTGAGCAGATGAAGCTGCCACAGTATTTGTTAGGGAAGGACCTTGATGGCTGTTTTAAAAAATATGTTTTTCATCAGTACGATAGCTGTGGTTAATCTGGTTCAGGCACAAACGGCAGCACCACAGTTTGATATTTATCTGGCTGATTTACATCAGCAAAAAATCAGCACTATTAAAAAAGTGAATGACAAAACCGGTTATCAGAACCAGCCGGCTTTTAGCCAGGATGGCCGGTTTTTATACTGGACTTCAGAGCAAAAAAACGCTGACAACAGTCAGATGGATATTGCGAGCTTAGAGTTAAGTACCGGTAAATCCGGCTTGTATCGCGCTACAGCCTTGAGTGAATTTTCACCGACAGTTTTACCGGACGGTGCCTTGTCTGCCGTGGTAGTGGAAGCCGATGGCACACAGCGGTTATGGCGCATTCCGGCTCAGGGTGAAGCCAAAGCTTTATTTGCCGAGCCAAAAGGCGTGGGTTATCACGCCTGGGGCCCTGAAGGTGATTTGTTGTTATTTATTTTGGGTAAAGACGAAGCCGACCATCAGATTGCCTATCGCAGCAGCAAAGGAGATATGCAAACCCTGGCAAAAAATATTGGTCGCGCTCTGGCCTGGCGTCCGGGTAGCAAGGAAGGATATTTCACTGAAAAGCAGGGCGACCAATTAGCACTGAGCTGGTTTGACGCAGGTAGCAACACCTTGAAATCCAAACAGTTGTTGCTGCCGGCTACAGGGCAGGATTTGCGCTGGTTAAATTCAAACACATTATTAGTATCGGCAGGCAGCAGTATTTATAGCTGGCAACCGGGCGCTAACAGCTGGCAGCTCTGGCTGGATTTAAGCAAAAACTGC
>JAYRUI010000458.1:0-3005 GCA_041919175.1 Rheinheimera sp.
TGGCGCTGGTGGCTGGTTTGGAAAAAGCCGGATTGTTGTCGCTGGTGGGTTATCAGGACGCTGCTGAATATATTCAGCGCCATGCAATTTGGTTCCAGCTCTATCTGCTGCTGTGGGTGTTGTGGTTTTATCTGTATTTCTGGTGTAAAGCCGGTCAAACCCTGGGCATGCGCGCCTGGCGGCTATTGTTGGTGCAGCAAAACGGTGCACCAATCACGAAAAAACAAGCACTGATCCGTTTATTCACCTCGCTGGGTGGCCTTGGCAACTTATGGTTGCTGGTGCGCTGGAAGCAAAAACTGGCATTACAAGATCAGCTGTCCGGCACTATGGTTTTAGTGCTCAGTAAAGAGCAAAGCCAGCAGTTAAATTTACACCGCCAGGCGCGTTAACTCGCAGCTAAACGCCGCAGCAACAAGGGTTTTTGCTGCGGCCGCGTTGTTGCTTGATACACAAAACAGAATTTTCGCCTCAAGTTTTTCCATTTGGTTCCGATACAACAAGTATCAGGGATCACCAAGTGGACAACATCATGCTAGAACATCAACGCCTGCAAAAAATTCGTGACATTGGCATCCGTTTGCATGAACTTGGTCTGGTCAGCAAAAAAGCTGAAACCTCTTATGCCTCTCTAGCAATTAACTACTTGTTTAGTTTGTACAAAATGCCAAAACCGACGGGTGCTTCGTTGCAGGAAACGCTGCAACAACTGGCGGAAGTGGTGGTGCTGGAGCATAAACTGGCGTACCGGCGTTTAAGTGCCGACACTGTGCTGGATTTTTTCAGCCACAGATATCAGGTTTCGGCCGCATCCCCTTTAATACATCCGTCTTACCGTCGTCGCAATACTGCCGGCAGCAGCGTGCAATTTGCCTGATATTTGAATGTGTTGCGGATAAGCAAAAGAGAAGAAAAAAAGGAAAATATCAGCATCAGCGCTGCGGCGGGACAGGAGCCACAGGCAGACATTCAGGCTGATATTTTCCAAAGCAGGAAAGCTTTAGCTCAGGTTTAATCCTCCGGCAAAATTGCGGTACAACAACACCAACAGCTGAAAATTCTGCTGACTTAATCTCGCTTGTTCATCCCGCGCCGCCAATAACTCACGTTCAGCGTCCAATAACTCCAGAAAATCGGCATTGCCTGCTTCAAATCGGGCTTTGGAAAGGGCAACCGCTGTGCTGGTGGCGGCCACTTGTTGCTGCTGAATCAGCTGCTGACGGCGACTTAAGTTGTAACTTTCCAGGCTAAATTGCATGTTGCCAAGTGCATCCAGCACTTGCTGGCGAAAATCGGCCAGTGCCATTTGTTCACTGGCTTTAGCGCCTTTAATTCTGGCCTGTACTGACGTCCAGTCAGCACCTTGCCAGCTTAAGCTTGGCGCAACACTCCAGGCGCGTTGATCGCTGCCCAAAGTTAAACCCGGCGCTGAGATAAACCCCAAAAAGCCGCTGACCGAGACATTGGGATACAGATCTGCGGTGGCAACGCCAATCTCGGCAGTACTGGCGGCTAATTGCCGCTCCGCCTGAGCTATATCTGGCCTATGGCGCAGCAGATCTTTGCTGATAGCGATGGCTTGCGGTTGCTTCAGCTCAGGCAAAGCCTGCTTGCCTGGTTCAGTTTGCTGTAGTTGCAGCTGCTGCGGGCTAAAACCAAGCAAAGCTGCCAGCGTGGTGAAGGCGCGGCTTTTATTGGTTTCAAACTGCGGCAAGCTGGCTTCCAGTTGATAAAGCTGGGCTTTAATGCGGGCCAACTCTAAATCTGACGCCATGCCAGCGTCGCGTCTGGCCAAAATCAGCTGCTCGGTTTGTTGCATATTGGCGAGGTTTTGCTGAGCTACCGCCAGGCGCAGTTCTGCGCCGCGGTAATCGCCATAACTTTGTGCCACCTGAGCAATAATGCTGATTTGGGCGTCTTGCCAGGCGAAGACGGCACTTTCGGCTCTGGCATTGGCCGCTTCGCTGGCGCGTTTTAATTTGCCGGCTAAATCTAGATCCCAGCTTAAGGTGCCACGCAGTTGTGAGCTGCGGTTATATAGCGCATTTCCATCCACACTATTGGCGCTGCCTGCCACTTCTGGCGGTGTGCGACTTGCCTGATAGCTGCTGTCAATTGCCGCTTTTGGCCAGAGATTGTCGTCGCTGTCGGTAAATACCGCATAAGCCCTGGCCACATTCGCCTCTGCTTTGGCCAGCTGCTGGTTTTGCGCAAGTGCAGTCTGGATAAGCCGGTTTAGCTCCTGGTCCTGAAACTTTTGCCACCATAAAGTGGCGTTGTCAGGAAGCGTCATGGCGCTTCCCACTTCAGGCATCGCCATGCTGGCGTTGAGCGAGGTTGGCGCCTGATAATCAGGGCCAACGGCGGCACAACCAAGTAGCGCACTGACGACAAGCGCCAGCAGCGCTAATCGGGGTTTTGGCATCAGGTTATTGCTGGCCACATGAAGTCTTGTATTCAATGTTGTGTTGAGTGTTGTATTAAAAATCTTAACCATGAGTCAGCTCCTGCGAGGTGGCTGCAGTGGTGCGGGCGGCTCTTTTGGCCAGCACATAATAAAACAGCGGCGTTAAAATCAGACCAAAGATAGTGACGCCAATCATGCCGGCAAATACCGCCACCCCCATGGCCTGACGCATTTCAGCACCAGCGCCGGTGGAGAACACCATAGGCACCACACCCATAATAAAAGCGATAGACGTCATCAGAATGGGGCGCAGTCTTAAGCGCGCCGCTTCTAAAATGGCAGCCAGCGGTGCCATGCCGTGGTCTTGTTTTTCCTTGGCAAATTCCACCATCAAGATGGCGTTTTTGGTGGCAAGGCCAACAAGGACTATCAGGCCAATCTGGGTGAAAATATTGTTGTCACCGCCGTACAGCAATACGCCGCTGATGGCAGAAAGTAAGGTCATAGGCACAATCAGAATAATAGCCAATGGCAGGCTTAAACTTTCGTACTGGGCGGCCAGCACCATAAATACCAGCAGCACCACCAACGGGAACAC
>JAYRUI010000459.1:0-2978 GCA_041919175.1 Rheinheimera sp.
CATCCGTTATCTGGCGTCCAGTTACCCTTATGAAGCCGAGCTGGCAACCGACATCAGCCTGCGCAGCAGTGGTGATGAAATTACCGATTTATTGCGCACTGAAATTCAAAACAGGCTGCAAAAAGCCGGTGTCACTGTGATTGAAGCCCGCATCAGCCATCTGGCTTATGCGCAGGAAATTGCCAGTGCTATGTTGCAACGTCAACAAGCGCGCGCTGTGGTCATGGCGCGTCAGCAAATTGTCGAAGGTGCTGTGGGTATGGTGGAAATGGCGCTGAAACGGCTGGCGGAAAAAGATGTGGTGACGCTGGATGAAGAGCGCAAAGCGGCTATGGTCAGCAATTTGCTGGTGGTGCTTTGTGGAGATCACAGCGTAACGCCTGTGGTCAATACCGGCACTTTATATTAATTCCGGCAACGGAAAACGCCGGGCCAATGATGGTCCGGTGCCTGGCAAATGAGGTTGTCTGATGGCAAAAAAAGCCTTTGCGCTTCGCATTGATGAACAGATGCTGGCGCAACTGCAAAGCTGGGCTGACGCTGAGTTTCGCAGTGTCAACGGTCAGATTGAATATCTGCTGCATCAGGCTTTGTTGCAGTCTGGCCGGTTAAAAGCGGCAAAATTTCCGGTGGAGCAGGAAGCCAACGCAGAGGCGGCGGATGCAAAAACGAACGAGGATTCAGGCGCTTAAAGCGCCTGAAATTCGCTTGCCAATAAACCCAGTTTTATATCGTCGTACCATCTACCCGCTAACTGAAAGTTCTCCCTGAGCCTGCCTTCCTGCACAAAACCCAATTTGTTGAGCAGCATTAACGAAGGTTCGTTGCCCGCTGTCACTGTGGCATTGATTTTATGAAAACCACAACTGTGAAAAGCAAACTGCAACAATGCCAAAGAGGATTCTTTTCCATAACCCAACCCCTGAAATTGTGGGTCTAATAAAAAGCCAATTTCGGCCTGGCGGTAAGGTAACCAACTGGCCAACATGCCGGTTACACCTATAGGCTCGCCGCTGTTCTTATCTACAATAAGCAAACAAAGCCAATGCTCCGCCTCTTTACACCAGGGTTGCAGCCGGTGTTGAAAACGCGCTATCACCTCGGTTTCTGTATACATATCATGCACATAACGCATAACTCCCGGGTCCTGATGCAGTTTGAGAAAAAACGGCCAGTCCGCGGCTTGCAAAGGCCTGAGGTGAAGTCTTTTGGTGCTGAGCTGCATATAAAAACCTGTTGATTTGTTTGTATAAAACTCTGGCAGCATAACCAAAAAAACCATCGTTGACGAACACAGCTGCTGGCCGATGCAAAACCCGGTTATTGTCGGCATATTTAAATTGCGCAGCATAACCAGCTTGCCTGAGCATGGGAGAGTGTGGGTTGAGCAAGGTATTAATTCCGGGGTAAGGTCAGTATCAAAACCCCAGTGGTAAAGCGCAAACCAACGGAACCGGTGCTGGCACACCGGTTCCGTTGGTTCATTTTATAAGTTAGCGCTTAAATCAAACCCAATAGTGCGGGTTTGTGCTGGTCTCACAACATTGCTCGGCAGCAAAGGATAATAGTTCATCATTTGCTTGAGCTGCGCAGCGCTACTCAGCGCGTTGTCGGTGTTGTGCAGTTCGATGTTCAGAGAGACATATCCGGGATTATCCAGCAGGGTGTCATTGATGTAGCCTGCGGGCAGCAGTTCTTCAGGCAGGTTGCCCTGCAATGGCCCATTAAAAACTTGCGACACAAAACCACTATTACCCACCGAAGCGTACTGCAAAAAATTCACAATTTTAAAATCACTGAACATTGAATAGTCATAACGGCTTGGCAATTGCTGGCCGGTTAAATCCTTCAGCACCAGCTCAGCCAGCTGTTTTGCCTGGTTAAGCTGCGGAACATTCAAAGCCACTGGCTGTTGCAAGTCTGTGCTGCGATTGACCCTGTGCATGCTGTAAACGTAAAGCTCAAACGTATTGGTAGATGGCAAAATCTCGCCGCGCATGCCGCGATAAGTCACCAGTTTTGTAGTGCTGAGTTCGGGCAGCGCATATAACCTGCTGTCTGAAGTTTTGCCTACGTTTAAGGTGCCGTGTTTACCGTAGAGTATTGTTGCTAATGTGGCTTGTGGATCATTGATACTGTGTGCCACTGTTTGTGCTGTGCGTTTCAGATTGACATTAATCGGCTGGTCGACCGCATAACTTTGCAGTTGATCGTAAAACCATTCACCCTGCGTATCGGTGCCGCTGAAGGTTAATATGGGCCACTCTTTACCCTGCATCCGGCAAACCGGAAACGCCAGATTCAAACCATTTTGAGCAACAATCAGGTTGTAGCCGGCTGCCGTATCTGTCGTCAGGCGTAATGTTGGAATATTGCTGCTGCTGACTTTACTCAGGTAACCCGATGCCTGAACGCATTCACATCCTTCCGAGGTTTTACCAAGTTCAACAGTGCCGTAGTCGCCACTATCAGCCTGGGCAAAAGTCTGTTGGTATACCCGAGGTTCGGTGGCGGTGCCGTTGTTGGTCAGTATTGAAAAGTTCAGCACTGCACTGGTCACCGGTACTGTAATAGCACCATTGGCATCGGCCGGGTGGCGGCTAACAATTTTCCATTCATTGTTATAAAGCACCACTTCTGCTTTGCTGTCAGGCACGTTGCCACCACAGTCAGAAGCATGCACTAACTTAATTTTCAGCGGTGCTATCGCAGGTTTTTCCGGTTGTGGTGGCGGAACCACAACCGTTGAGTCTTTGCCACCGCCGCCACCACCACAAGCACTCAGCAGGCCAACGGCTGCCAGCAACACTATGTTTTTCATCAATTCAACCTTATAAGTTATCGTATTTATTACGCTTTTGTGCGCAGTGAGAACCGGATAAAAAAGCGGCATTTTGCCATGAAAAGGTAATGAGAAGGTAATTTATTTGTGACTAAGTTGCAGTAACAAGCAACTAAAAAAGCCGGTGCTCAGCAAT
>JAYRUI010000460.1:0-2976 GCA_041919175.1 Rheinheimera sp.
CCGCACTTGCTGCTGAAGAAGAAAACACACCAGACGATGTATTCACCCGTGACGATAGCGCCAGAGCCATGGACGCCACTCAGATTTATCTGGGCGAAATTGGATTTTCACCGTTATTGTCTGCCGAAGAAGAAGTTTATTTTTCCCGTTTATCCCTCAAAGGTGATCAAGCCGCCCGCAAACGTATGATTGAAAGTAATTTACGGTTAGTGGTGAAAATCGCCCGTCGTTATATCAATCGTGGTTTGGCACTGCTTGATTTGATTGAAGAAGGTAACTTAGGCCTGATTCGTGCTGTCGAAAAATTCGACCCTGAACGCGGCTTCCGTTTTTCTACTTACGCCACCTGGTGGATCCGTCAGACTATTGAACGGGCCATTATGAATCAAACCAGAACCATCCGTTTGCCTATCCATGTGGTGAAAGAGCTGAACATTTACCTGCGGGCTGCCCGTGAATTGTCGCAACGGTTGGATCACGAACCAACACCGGAAGAAATTGCCGCTGCTTTAGACCGCCCGGTTGAAGAAGTGCGCAAAATGCTGAAACTGAATGAAAAAATCACTTCAGTAGATACCCCTGTTGCTGGCTCTTCGGAAAAACAGCTGCTGGATATTCTGGCAGATGAAAAAGAACTGGGGCCGGAAACCGAGCTGCAGGACGCCGATATCCGCCACCATCTGGTGTTATGGCTGGAAGAGCTGAACCCAAAACAGCGGTTTTGGTCTGCTTGGATTTGAACCTTCGACGCTGGAAGATGTAGGTCGTGAAATTGGTTTAACCCGGGAAAGGGTGCGGCAAATTCAGGTGGAGGCACTACGCCGACTGCGCGAAATTGTTACCCATCAGGGGCTGAATATAGAAACCTTGTTTCAGGAATAACCTGCTGATTGAGCAGATTAAAAAAGGAGCCCAGGCTCCTTTTTTGTTATTTTGATTTGGCGTTTTTAATGCGGGTTCGGCATTTTTACAGCTGGTTTTTCAGCTGATACAACAGCTCCAGCGCCTGTCGTGGGCTTAAATCATCCAGTTGTTGCGCCTTTAATTGTTCCAGCACCGGATGTGGCAGATCGTCGATCAGCAGGCTTTGTTGTAGCGGCAATTGACTGGCGGCTTTGCCCGGCTGCGGTTTTGTTGTTGCTTTTGCTGGCAGCTGTGTGTGTTGTTGCTCCAGTTCCTGCAATTTTTGTTTCGCCTGCAAAATCACTGTTTTTGGCACACCAGCCAACTGTGCCACCTGCAAACCATAACTTTTGCTGGCGGCGCCATCCTGCACCTGGTGCATAAACACAATATGCTCATCGTGCTCTACAGCATCCAGGTGAATATTCACCACACCAGGCAATAAAGAGGCGAGTTCGGTCAGCTCAAAATAATGGGTGGCAAATAAGGTTAACGACTGAAGTTTGCAAGCGAGATAATCGGCACAAGCCCATGCCAGTGACAATCCATCATAAGTGCTGGTGCCGCGGCCAATTTCGTCCATCAATACCAGACTTTGTGCTGTGGCATGATGCAAAATAGTGGCGGTTTCGGTCATTTCCACCATAAAGGTAGAACGGCCAGAGGCGAGATCGTCGGAAGCGCCAATACGGGTAAAAATCCGGTCGATTGGGCCAAGTTCAGCACTGTCGGCCGGTACAAAACAACCAATGTACGCCATCAGCACTATAAGTGCTGCCTGGCGCATGTAAGTTGATTTACCACCCATATTCGGACCTGTTACCAGCAGCATACGTCTTTGTTGGTGCATCTGAAGCGGATTGGCAATAAAAGGTTCTGTGCTGACAGTTTCCACCACAGGGTGACGACCACCCCGAATATTGATGCCAATGTTGCTGACTAACTTAGGCTGCTGATAATTCAGTGTACCGGCTCGTTCAGCGAAGTTGGTCAGTACATCCAGCTCCGACAAACGCGCTGCCAGTTGTTGCAGCTCTGCCAGATAAGGCGCGGTTAAATCGAATAAAACATCATATAGCTGTTTTTCCAGGGCGAGTGCTTTGCTTTGACTGCCAAGTACTTTGTCTTCGTATTCTTTCAGCTCAGGAATAATATATCTTTCGTTGTTTTTCAGCGTCTGGCGGCGAATATAATCGGCAGGCACAGCATCGGCAGCAGCACGGCCGGTTTCAATAAAATAACCCGCGACTTTATTAAACCCCACTTTTAATGAGGCGATACCGGTGCGGGCTTTTTCCCTTTGTTCCAACTGCTCCAGATAATCTGTTGCGCCTGTTGCCAGCGCCCGCCATTGATCAAGTTCAGCTGAATAACCGGGGGCTATGACACCGCCATCGCGGATCAGCACTGGCGGACTATCGATAATGGCGCGCTCCAGCAAGTCACACAGCTCTGGCAACGGCTGGCATGCGTGTTTGATCTGCTGCAACAGTGGGCTTAGCAGAGGTTGTAAACACAAAGCCAGTTCCGGCAACTGCTGTAACGCCTGGCGTAAACGGGCAAAATCACGGGGTCTGGCACTACGCAGCGCCAGCCTTGCGATAATACGTTCAATGTCGCCAATTTGTTTAAGCGCAGGCGCCAGTTCAGTGTGATAAGACTGTAACTCAGCCACGGCCTGATGGCGGCTGCTGACCAGCTGTTGATCCCGAAGCGGCGCGTGGATCCAACGTTTTAATAACCGGCTACCCATGGCGGTCTGGCATTGATCCAGCACTGCTGCCAGCGTCTGGTCAAACTGGCCGTTCAGGCGCTGCGTCAGTTCCAGATTACGCCGGGTGGCGGCGTCCAGCACTATATGGTCCTGGGCTCTTTCCAGCGCTACAGACCGGATATGGGGTAAAGCAGCGCGTTGGGTATCTTTAACATATTGCATCAGACAACCCGCAGCCATCAGTGCTACTGGCGCTTCGGTTATGCCAAAACTTTGTAAATCGCGGGTACCAAATTGCTGGCATAAAGCACGTTCCGCACTTTTGGCGTCAAATTCCCCGACAGGGCGGCGGCGTGCCC
>JAYRUI010000461.1:0-2960 GCA_041919175.1 Rheinheimera sp.
TCGATAGCGACTGGCAACAAAGGCCGGACTTTCACGACAAAACCCGTTGCGACAGCCCTCAGTCAATAGCGCCCAACATCTGCTTTATCGTATATGTGAATTATCATATGTGTTGTTTTTAAGGCTTGTCAAATTGTGGCGTGGCCGATGGTGCTGTGACGCAGAATCCAAAGTTGCTTCAAACAAAGCTGTGGCCTAAAAATCTATATAACTTTTTGAGCATATTCAGCGGCCGAATTTAGCGTTAACATAGACGTCATTGTTGTGCTAAAGCCTTGCTGTTCTTTATGAAACTACTGGTAAAAACCGCTTTTAGCCAAAGAGGCATTGCAGCCTGGCTGTTGCTGTTGTTTGGATTAGTCGCAACCGCGGGGCTATGGCGTGCTGTGTTAAACACCCAACATCAACGCGCCAGCGCCGAATTTGAGCTGCACAACAGGGAAGTGCTGGCTGCGATTGAAAAACGTCTGCAAGGCCATGAACAGATTTTACTCAGCGGTGCCGGTTTGCTGGATGCCAGTGAACAGGTGGGGCGTGCTGAATGGCGGCTTTTTGTTCAGCGGCTAAAACTCCATATCAATTACCCCGGTATTCAGGGCGTGGGTTATGCCAAAGTGATCCCGCCGGCTGAGCTCGCTTCTTACCGGCAGTTGTTAACACAGGAAGGCAGAACAGAGCAGCTTCACCCGGACCATGCCCGCGATTTTTACACCGCCATTATGTACCTCGAACCTGACGACGAACGCAACAAAGCCGCTTTTGGTTACGACATGTTTACCGAGCCGGTGCGGCGCAACGCCATGCAACAGGCGGTGGATGAAAATAGCAGCAGTATTTCCGGTAAAGTGACCTTGCAGCAGGAAATATACGGCAGACAACAAGCCGGGTTTTTAATGTATGTGCCTGTGTATCAGAAAAACCAGCCACTAGAGACACCGGCGCAGCGCTGGCAGGCTTTGCTGGGCTTTGTTTATAGCCCGTACCGGATGGACGACCTGATGCACGGGCTTTTGGGGAACAAAGAACTGATGGTGGATTTTACTATCCACGATGGCAACAGCACCGCTGATGAAAGCCTGATGTACAATTCTGCCTTCTGGCATAGGGATGAAGCTGCTGCCACTACCTTGTTTAAAACCCACTATGTGCTCCCGGCTTATGGCCGGCAATGGTTGTTGAGCTTAACCAGCCGTCCGGCCTTTGAGAAACAATTTAAGTCTGAACTCAACTGGTCTTTGCCATTATTGGGTGTGGCTATCAGTGCTTTGCTGTTTTTTCTGGTGTTGGTGTTATTAAGCCGGCAGCAACAGGCCTTGCAGTTGGCGCATCGCATGACTCAAAGGCGTAACGAATCAGAAGCCCGGTTCCATCAGCTGTTTTTGCACCTGGGGCAGGGCGTATTAATTTACAACGGCAGTGGTGAACTGCTGGAAGCCAATCCGGCGGCGTTGCAGTTAATGGCGCTTAATCTTCAGCAAATTAAAGGGCTGGCGCCCCTTGATAAGGACTGGCACAGCTCGCCTGAACAGCCGCTACCTCCGGCAGCACCCACGCAAATCCAGTTGGCAATAACAGATAAAGATATGGTCAAAGGTGCGGAAGTTGGGTTCTGGCATAGCGATTTACAGGCATATTTGTGGTGCAATCTGGATGTTTACCCGCAGCTGGATGACCACCAGCAAGTGAAGAAACTTTATCTGGTGCTCAGTGACATTACCGAGCGTAAACGTGTTGCCAGAATGAAAGATGAATTTATTGCAACCGTCAGTCACGAACTGCGCACTCCCTTAACGTCTATTTCCGGTGCTTTGGAATTGTTATGCAATCAGGTGCTGGATGACAAAGGCCATGCCGCGCTGAAACAACATATGCTCAAAGTTGCTGCGGATAACAGTAGAAGATTAACCCTATTAATTAACGACTTACTGGATTTAGAAAAAATAGCTGCCGGTGGCATGGTGTTTCACTTCACCTCAGAGTTTTTATTGCCGCAGCTACAACAAAGTATTGAAGTCAATCAGGTTTATGGTGCGAAAAGGGGCATCAGCATTGCGCTTTGCACCGAAACTGAAGATCAGCCCGTGCTGGTGGACGTGCAGCGCCTGGCGCAGGTGTTGTCGAATTTGTTATCAAACGCCATTAAGTTTTCGCCCGATGGTGCTGTAGTAACCATCACATTACAACGGTATTTGTCTTTTATGCGCATCAGCGTGTGTGACCAAGGCGCCGGTATTCCACCACAGTTCAGGCCGATGATTTTTCAAAAGTTTAGTCAGGCCGATGCTTCAAGCAGCAGAAGGCAACAAGGTACAGGCCTGGGTCTTGCCATCTGCAAAGAGCTGGTGGAGCATATGAATGGCCGCATTAGTTTCGATTCGGAAGAGGGGCAAGGCAGCTGTTTTTATGTGGATTTACCTATTGTCGATCCGGACGCCCGCTGAGTGCTTTTTCAGCCGCACCGGTCAGCAGTGTTATATAGGGCAGCATCAATTTGGTGATTTTTTGCACCATCAGCTCTCACCCAACAGATAGATCTCAGTTGTTGCTGAGATTTATTGTGTAAAATCATATGGATAAGTGCATGGCATCAAATGTGCTTGTTTTTTGTTGTCACTGTCTGAAGCTCCATTGCCGTTCAACAGCAACAATTTAACGTCATAGAAATCCGATAGGGTGCGAAAGCTGTTCTGCCGCCTGTATTTACCGGATCAGTTTGTATGGATCCTTGGATATTTTTGCATGTACTAGCTATAGATAGTTCTGCATAAACAGGTACATCGTTCTTATTGATTCAGCGTGAAGTCAACAGATCTGTAGCAACCATCGTCAATCTAAGGCCACATCTGCCGCTTGTGCAAATTACCCAATGTTCACAAGGAGAGTTTAATGCAAGCCATTATCCGCAATTGGTCCATGCAAAATAAGTTGTTGTTATTGCTGGCTTTGCCATTGTTATTCTT
>JAYRUI010000462.1:0-2954 GCA_041919175.1 Rheinheimera sp.
CACAAATGCAAAATATTTTCTTTTTTGTCGTAAATTGGCCGATATTGCTTTTCTGCATATTCCCGCTTATGTTCTGCTGATAGTGTTTTTGAAAAATGAAGTTTCAGATGGTATTGGTTCGGGTGCCCATAGACGAGCTGCAACTGGGCAGTTATGTGGTTGCGGTAACACGGCAACGGGGTGATGTTGTTATTAAAGATGCCGGCTGGGTACGCACAGCCGAAGTGTTGGCACAGCTGAAACAAAAAGGTGTGCTGGAAGTAGAAATAGACCCTGCCAAACAATGGGTGGCACCAGCTCCGCCGCCGCCACCGGAAGAAAAACCAGCGCCCCCTCCTAAAGTTATCCGCATTAGCTTTGAGCAGGAAATTAATAAAGCAGAACTGGCTTTTCACGCCAATGAAGACTGCCTGAAACAGAATTTCCCTAAACTGCTTGAGCAGGAAAATCTTGATTTTCATGAACTTTCCAGCGTGAGTGGCCGTTTACTCGACAGCACGAAACGCAACGCCCAGGCTTTGTTGTTTTTACAACAAGTCACGCAAAACAATGACATGCTGCTGCAACACAGCATCAGCTGCGCTTGTTTGATGGCGGCTTTTGCTGCCCGTTTAAAACTGGAACCTGAGCAGGCGCAACTGTTTACGCTGGCAGCGTTATTACACGACTGCGGCGCTTTGCATTTACAGCAGTTATTCCCAAAGCAACCTTATCAGGACACAGACGCTGCCGGTTATAGCGTGTCGATGCTGCAACAGCAGCCTGATTGCCCACAGCAGCTGACACAAATGATTGAAGAGCATTGCCTGAGCTTAGCCCGGCAACAAAGTCTGGGCGGTAAAATGCTGGCGATTGTGAATCAATACAGTAAGTTAGTTCTGGCAGGTAAAAATTGCCGCCAGGCAGCATTTGCGCTGAGCAAAGCCTCAGACAAAACGCTGGACGCCGCTTTATGTGAAGAGTTTTTGTTGTGTGTTGGTTTGTATAGCCCTGGCACTGTGGTGAAACTGAAATCCGGCAAGCTTGGTATTGTGCTGGAGAATCATCCGCAGCAGCCGGACAAACCTAAAGTGAAGTTGTTTTATCACAGCCTGCACCGCCATCATTTACCGGCCAAACTGCTGGATTTAAGCAAACAAAATGAAGAAGTGATTGAAGCTTGTGCTGACTTAAATCAGTATCAGCTGAAGTTGCAACATTATCTGTAAAGCCTTCGCTGTTGCAGTGGTTTGCAAGGTACAGGTTCACTTGATGGCCAGAACAACTGCGCCGGTATAACAAGGCAGCACAAATCAGCTCAGTGCTGCCTGCTTTTGTTTGTTATCAGGGTGTTGGCAACCGATAAGACCATTCGGTCAGCGCTTCCATACTAAACAGCTGACGTCCGGTTTGCAGCAACACATACTGCGGGGTAATTTCTTTAAGCTGAATATCAGCTGTCACCCACTGTCCTTCCTGTAAATCTTTGCCGTTCACTTTTACCCAACGTTGTTTCGGCTCGCTGGCATACACATGGGCTTCAAAACGCAATGGCGGAATTTGCCGTTTTAAGAGTTCATCCAGACTGTTAATGTCCCGTGCCGGAGCGGCGTGATCGGTCACAGAGCGGCGTTTGGGCGCTGAACCGGTTTCTTCCATCGCCAGCGCAAATTTGTTTTTCAGTTCATCTGACACTTCACTGGCGCTCAGCTCAGGCTGCTGCGGTGGCGTGTCCAGTACTGTATCAGCCGGGTCAGCTTCGGCCATTTGTGGTTGCTCTCTAAACTGCTGATCAGCCTGCAAAAAAGCATCTTCTTCTGCCACATCTGCATGGCCCTCGCCAGTGACCACCGCCACCTGTTCATCCAGGCTTTGCCCTGCTGCGCGTCTGTTTTGCGTGTTGTTTTTGGCGCGAGGCTCTGCCGACACCAACAACTGCGCTTCATCAGCCTGTGCTGCCAGATCACTTGTTGCATCGGGCGCTATGGCATCGGCAGCAACAGGCGCCAGCAAGTCTGTCAAAATCTGGCCGGCGGTTGCAGGCACTGGCGCAACTGCGACTGGGGTTTGCTTTTGCTCATTTTGTTGCTGTAAATATTGCGCCAGCACAAAACCCGCCAATAATCCCACCAGTACCAGCAACACCAAAGCAAATATTTTCCAACCACGCGCTTCGTCGGCGACAGGTGAATTGGCAATAGCGGCCTGCTGCTGCGCAGGGATCTGCACCAGGCCTTGTTGCTGTTTTAACGCTTCCATTAATAACGACATCACTAATTTCCGGACTTATTCGCTGACAAAACGGGAAACACCAAGCGTAAGTAACACACCCAGCGCGATACATAACACAAAGATGCCCGCCCATAACCACCAGGGGGTGGTTTTGGCAGGTTCAGTTTGACGAATTGCCAGAATTTCACCGGCCGCTTGTTGCACTAAATTGGCGTCTATCAAGGCTTTTTGCTGACTGTAACCACCGAGCAAAGCACGGTCGCAAATCAGATTGACCAGCCGCGGAATACCACCGGATAACATAAACAATTTTTTTAAAGCGCCGTCGGTAAATACCGGCCTGCTACAACCGGCCACCTGCAACCTGTGCTGCACATAATGTTGTACTTCCATTAATGTCAGCGGCATTAAGTGATAACGGGCGGTAATGCGCTGCGCTAACTGACGTAAATCCTGCCGTTGCAACAGCTGCTGCAATTCAGGTTGACCTATTAAAATCACCTGCAACAACTTTTTGGTGTTGGTTTCCAGATTGGTTAACAGCCGCAATTGTTCCAGCACTGCGGGTTGCAGGTGCTGCGCTTCATCAATAATTAAAATGGTATTGAGGCCTGCTTCGTGGTTTTTTAATAGCTTCGTAGTGATTTTGTCAGTGAGGGTTTTTAAACTGGCTTCGGTTTTTTTATAACGGATTTTTAACTCGTCACAAATAGCCGCCAATAATTCCAGCTCAGACAGGGTTG
>JAYRUI010000463.1:0-2934 GCA_041919175.1 Rheinheimera sp.
TTTTAACAATCCGCCCAGACTGCCACCTACGCCTGCGGGCACTGAAAAGGTCTGGTTATTAAAATTTAACGTCACTGTGGTACCAGCCACACTTAAGGTTGCCGCTTTACCCGCCATCACCAAGGGTGAACCATTGAGCGTGGTTACATTCAGGCTGCCATCCGGCTGATTGGTTACATCCACCTGAATATAACCAGACAACTCAATAATGGCCTGCTCACGATTGTCCATCAATACTGAGGTGTCATGTCCAAGAGCCGTTGCTTTGGTGATTTTTTCATTCAGTTCAGCGACTTGCGCTAATACTGTATTGGTGTTTCCGCTTAATGCCGTTAATTCAAAACCAAGTTTTTCAACCTGACCGGTCAAGGCGCCATTGAGTTGTTGTAAATTTTGCACCATGGCACTGGCTGTTGAAATGACCTGTTGGCGGTAAGCCGGTGATTCAGGCGATGATAAAGCAGCATTAAAAGCAGAATTCAGTTTGGCAACAGCGTCATTCAGGTTCAGAGAATCAGTGCCAAGCACTTCTTCCATATAACCCAGATAATCCTGATAACTTTCGTAATAACTTAAATCAGATTTAGTGCGCCAGATATCGTCGTTCAGAAAACCATCAACAATACGCTCAATTTTGGTAATTTTTACGCCATTTAAGGCACCGTCATTGGTTTGTAATACCACTGTCTGACGGCTATATCCGGCAACTTTGGCATTGGCAACATTCTGGCTGACGACTTGCAAGCCTGCACTGGATGCGTTTAAACCGGATACACCGTTATATAACATGCTCATTCATTGTTCTCTTTAAAGACAACCGGCCTTTGTAACGGCTGACTAAGCGCCATAGAACCAGTCATAGCGCCAAAGTCCTGATACTGTTGATCAGCGACCGTTTCAGGCGGTAACTTTAATACCGGCGGAGAAAAATTTTCGGCTGAATTCGCAGGGCTATCTGAGACGTTGTCCGAGAACTGCCGGACAATCTGCACTGCAAGACCGGTCTGGCTGTTTGCCGCCATGTGCTGCGCCATCTGACTGTCATGCATGTCACGGTACATTTGCTGCTCGTTGCTGCTGAACATGCCATCGTCACCTGCGATAGCATCGCTGGCTGAACGCATATTTTTCAGCACCATTTGCAAAAACAGCGTTTCAAACTGCTCGGCCACTTGTTGCAGGGATTGGTCTTCCGTCAGGTTTTTATGGACCTGAGTCCCTTGTTGCGGATCAAAAGCTAACTGCTGAGAATTATCAATTCGTTGCATCAGATCACCACCACGTCAGCGTCGAGGGCGCCCGCTTTATCCAGCGCCAGTAAGATGGACATAAGTTCGGCCGGGGTTGCCCCCATGCTATTTACCGCTTGTACTATAGTGTCGAGCGAAGTGCCCTCAGGCCACACCATCATATTGGCAGTTTGCTGACTAACGTCAACTCCACTGCTTTGTGTAGGTACAGTGCGGCCCTGACTAAATGGTAGTGGCTGTACTGCCCCTTCCTGTTCACTGATGGTAATAGTCAGGTTACCGTGGCTAACTGCCGCCCTTTTTACCCGAACTTCATCACTAATCACCACAGTGCCACTGCGACTGTTGAACACCACTCTTGGCCGCTGCGCCCCTTCTTCCACCACTAAATCCTGTAACATCGCCATAAAAGTATTACGGCTATCCGCATCGCGGGGGGCGCTAATCACCAGCTTAGACCAGTTTTCTGCTCTGGCGACCTGAGGGCCAAAGGTGCTGTTGATGGCAGTCACCACATTGCGGGCGGTTTTATAATTTGGTTTTTTTAAATTCAGTACTAAATCGCCGCTTTGGTCCAGGTTCTCCACGCTACGTTCAATAATGGCGCCACCAGGAATAATGCCGGCTGTAGGCACGTTCACTGTGACAGAAGAGCCATTTTTGCCTTCAGCATTAATACCTCCAACCACCAAATTACCTTGCGCCAGCGCGTACACTTTGCCGTCAACTCCACGCAGTGGCGTCAGCATTAAACTGCCACCATGCAGGCTTTTGGCATCACCAAGCGACATAATAGTGACATCTATCGCCTGGCCAGGGCTCGACATCGGCGGCAAAGTGGCCTGCACTGCAACAGCAGCAACGTTTTTGGACTTGGGTAAAGTGGCTTCATCCAGCTGTACACCAAATTGTTTGAGCATGTTGTTTAACGACTGAGCGGCGAACTTTATCTGCGCTTTGTCACCAGATCCCGGCAAACCAACCACTAAACCATAACCGACCAGCTGGTTGTCACGAATGCCCTGAATATCAACAATATCCAGCAAAGGTCTGCTCGAAGCCAGCGCCAGCCCACTGAACAAGATGCTCAGATAACTACAGCTGATGATCAACACAGATAAAATACGCATGATGGCTGCTCGCTAAAAAAGGTTCAGATAAGTTGAAAACAATTTGCTAAGCCAGCCTTCTTCGGCGGCATCAGCCAGCGTGCCTTTACCGGCATAACTGATACGGGCATCAGCAATGCGCTGTGACGAAATACGGTTGGTCACATCAATATCTTCCGGCCTGACGACACCTTGCAGCCGGATATATTCGTCACCATGATTAAGTTTGATCCATTTTTCACCACGGATAGTTAAAGCACCGTTAGATGCAACGTCCATCACCCGCACTGTAATAGCGCCACGCAAAAAGTTTTGCTGACTGGCACTGCTTTCACCTTCGAAATTCTGGCCGTTGGCAATACGCAACGACAAATCTGACACATTGGCATTACCGGCAACAGGCACACCTAAATTCACATTGCTGCTGCGATCGAGTGCTGTGTCTGCACTTTTACTGGACTGCGTCCGTTCATCCAGTTGCACTGTCAGAATATCGCCCACCCGGTACGCTCTTTTGTCGGCAAACAATGTGAACATATAAGATTCAGTGTAAAGACTGCCGGCACTGGCAGGTA
>JAYRUI010000464.1:0-2919 GCA_041919175.1 Rheinheimera sp.
CACCGATTGAAACGTCACCACCGGATTCTATCAAAGAGCCTTCCATGGTGCCTTTAATAAAGACGTTGCCACCGGCTATCACTTTCATACTTTCAGTGACATCGCCGTTGACAATGACCGACCCTTTAAACTGAATATGACCTGTTGATAAATCTACTTTTTTTACCGCGTAGACCTCGTCAACAATAGCACCGGCGTCCTGTACCCTTGGCATACCATCGCGGCTGGCTAACAATAAATCCGGATCTGAAGGACTGAGTTCGACACCTTCGCCCAGTTGCCAGCCAAGTTGTTGCCCAGGCTGCGCTAAAGTAATCTCCCCACGCACATTAATACCATCAACACCATTGGTTGGCGGTAAACGCCGCATAATGGCCTGACCTGCAACGACTGCCGGAATAACGCCAAAGTCGCGTAAATCAACACGGCTCTGGCTTAACACAACAGGTTTGGTGCTGCGCACCGACATGCCTTCGACCAGGGGTTCAAATCTGGCATTGATGCCAGGTTGCATCAAACGGCCAATGGCGATGACCTGGCTGGTGACAACACCGGGCTCAGCGCGGCTGGCGATGGTCACTAACTGAACTATTTGTTCTTTTTGAAAACCAAAACTGATGCCTTGCTCCTGCGCGGCTTTCACCAAATCGTTGGCAGAAAGCGGCGCGCCGCCCCAGGCCGCAGTGATAGTGGCAGTTGCGGTCATCGCATCAGCGGCAATATCCAGTTTAAGTTCGGCATTTTTGCGCAGCGCAACTTTTCGTTGCACTCTGGAACCGTCGGAAACTTTGTGTAGTTTGATGTCAGACTGAACAGTCTGATAATCCGTCATCAATTGATTGATTTGGTCAGTGATGATAAAACAGCGGCCAAAACCAGCCTCATGGATGGCTTCAGACACCAAAGCGGGTGTCAGAGGCAGTAAGGTCACTGCAATCTCCACCAGAATGGCATCTTCATTTCTACTAACTTTCATGCGGATAGAGTTCACAGCCAGATCACATCTATAACTTTAGATAATGGCTACTGAAACAAATTTTCAGCACAAAGGCAAGCCCTGCGATAACAACAGGGCATGTGGGGGAAGCAGAATTAGATATAATTTTCCTGATGTACACGGATGAATAAATCTGTACCTACTTTGCTGTAATCAATTTTGTATTCTTTATTGTTCAGCGCCTGCACAAACAACAAAGTTTTGTTTTCGCCAAATACATCGGAGCTGGCGATATCCACTAAATCCATATAACGCTCTTTTGCTTCAGCGCGGCTGGACGGCACTTCTTCAGTAAACAATTTAACGCCGGTACGCGAAACAATAACCACCGGATCACGGTCATCGTTAATCAGGATCAGATCGAGTTTTTTCTGTTTGTGGATAATGGTATTGCGGCCGCTGACCAGAAAAGGTCTTTCGTAATTACTCATAGGATGATTCACCAATGTGTGGCTGGTTAATGCTGGCATTATGATACAGCAGAAAAAATGTGTCTAGGTTGGCGTTTTTTTTAAATAGATCAATCGACTCTGGTTTACCGTGCGGCAAAACTCTGTTGCATCGACCGGTAGCACCTGTATCGGAATATACAATTCTGCGCCCAGCAGTTGGGACAAATGCTGCATACGGTGCGCAAACATAGCCTTTACGCCAGAATAATGACTCTTTTTAGTAGTAAACTCAGTGTGCTCCAGCAACATACTACTGGCGCAAGTCCCTGAAGGGCAATTTTGCCGCAGCCCGGCCAGCAATATATGCCGCTGTTCGACCATCAGTTTCACTGCAAGGCGCGACGGCAAACATTGTAAAAACTCATCATAATCTGTCACTTTAAAGCCAACATACGCAAGTTCGCCCCGCCCGGCCACACTTGGCACCGACACATAGGAAAAGCAGTGCCAGGGCAATAACCAGCTACCGCGCCTGTGATGATAATGGATGCCTTGCGGGCTCAGCTCAACGGCATAAAAAGGTTCGGTCAGTTTGCTGTAACCAACAAAAGCCCCCAGCAGCAACAGCATAAAAATAACCACCCAGCCTTGTTCTGAGGTTGTCTCTGGCGCAAATGACAACCACAAAATACACAGCAACAAGGCGATAAGCGTTGAGCTGAATAATACAAAGCCCCCTTTGGCACTTTGATCACGATATAAATACCGCATAAAAACACCTTATAAATCGAGGTAATACCAGGTGAATATGGTCATAACAATGGTCCAGACCAGGTAAAAACGTATCATCCGGCATCGTTCACAGGGTTTATCTGCCATTTTTCCCTCCATCTTATACGACCAACGCCGCGACAGCTGCGATAACTTCAACATCCAGTCGGAATGTATTTCCATACAATACCCTAGATTAAATTTTACTTATATGGAACTGAACTAAAGTGCCACAAACTCAAAACCGCCTGATCTGGATTATCCTCGCCGCCCTTTGTGGTTTTATTGTTTATTTATATCTGTCTGCGGAAGGCGCTGCGCCGACCAACAAAGGCGGACCTCAACAGAACACAGTTCGTACAGCCAAAGTGGCCATGGCGCCGCTCAGCCGCGAAGTCAAAGCTTTGGGCACAGCCCTGGCTTATGACTCGGCAAAAATTGTCAGTGCCACCAGCGATTATCTGACCTTTTTACAAATCCGCGAAGGTCAGAGCATCAAAAAAGGCGAAATTATTGCCCAGCTGAACGACACCGAAGAAAAAGCCCGGGTGAATGAACTGGCGGCGTTATTGTCGGAGCAAAAACGGCAGCTCTCTCGCTTAAAAAACTTAACCCGCACCCAGGCCAGCGCTATTTCGCTGCTGGATGAACAACAAGCCAAAGTAAACGCCACTCAGGCTCAGCTTGATGCTGTGCAGGCACGTTTAAATGAAATGGTGATCCGTGCCCCATTCGATGGCTTGATTGGTCTTCGTCAGG
>JAYRUI010000465.1:0-2912 GCA_041919175.1 Rheinheimera sp.
GTACCCGGACTGATTTCTGGCAGGAGTCTCAACATTGCAAAGCCAATTCACAGATGCCGACTGGGCTTTATTGGCCCAACAGATTAAACAATGGGCAACAGAGCTTGGTTTTGCAGAGGCCGGCATTTGTGACACTGATTTACACCTGGAAGAAGCAAAGTTGCAACAATGGCTGGATGCCGGTATGCATGGTGAAATGCAGTATATGGCAGAGCACGGCATGAAAAGAGCCCGCCCCGCCGAACTGCAGCCCGGCACCTTAAGAGTGATTTCAGTGCGGATGGACTATCTGCCTAAAGAAGCCGGTTTTGCCACCAATCTGAGCGATCCGTCCCAGGCTTATATCAGCCGCTATGCGCTGGGGCGTGATTATCACAAACTAATTCGTGCCCGCCTGAAACAGCTGGGTGAAAAAATTGAGCAACATGTTGGCTCTTATGGTTACCGGCCTTTTGTAGATTCAGCACCTGTGCTGGAGCGACCTCTGGCCGCGAAAGCCGGCCTTGGCTGGGTCGGTAAACATAGTTTGCTGCTGAATCAACAGGCGGGTTCCTGGTTTTTTCTGGGTGAGCTGCTGGTGTCTTTGCCGTTGCCGGTTGATAAGCCCATCAGTGATGACTGCGGCAATTGTGTCGCTTGCATCACTATGTGTCCGACCGGTGCCATAGTTTCGCCTTATGTGGTGGATGCCAGACGCTGCATCAGCTATCTCACTATTGAACTGAAAGATGCCATACCACAAGAACTCAGGCCACTGATTGGCAACAGAATTTATGGTTGTGACGATTGCCAGCTGGTATGCCCGGTGAACAGAGCCGCACCACTGAGCAAAGAAAGCGATTTTCAGCGCAGACCACAATGGCGCGACCAAACGCTTATCAGCTTATTTTTGTGGGATGAAACCACTTTTTTAAAAATGACCGAAGGTTCTGCCATCCGTCGTATCGGGTATCAGCGCTGGCAACGTAACCTGGCAGTTGGCCTGGGCAACGCGCCATATAGTGATGAAATTTTTAATTTATTAGAGAACAATCAACAACATCCGGATGCGCTGGTGCGGGAACATCTGCAATGGGCTTTTGCACAGCAGCAACAGAAACAACGGCAACAACAAAAAGAAAACCGCCAGCAACAACGGCTTATTCGTATTGTTCAGCTGGGTTTACCACGGGACGCCTGAATCAGCGGATAACTTTGCAGTTGTAACAACCGGACCGCTGAAGTTTCGATAATTTGTTGTTTTTCTTCAGCTGTTGCCTGATGCCAGCCAGTAATTTCCTGCAAAGTACGGCCACACCCCAGACAAATGTCGGCCTGATTCAAACAGCAATTGCGTTTGCAAGGTGCAGCTATCATGCGAGCTCCAGTTGTACGTCTAACCAGTTGGTACTCTCTGCTGCTTTGCAGGCGGGTTTTGCAACTGCAGCAGCATCAACATCCGGCTTAAGCACTTTTCACAAAATCAATAAAATCATCGGCTCTGAGTGGTTTGGAAAAATAATAACCCTGGATAAAATCACAACCCAGCGCTGTTAAGACCTGCAACTGCGCCTGAGTTTCCACCCCTTCAGCAACCACTTGTACATCCAGTACTTTGGCCATATTAATCAGCACTGCCGCAAGCGATTTGGCTTTGTCGGCGCTGGCAACATCTGTCACAAAACTCTTATCAATTTTAATCAGATTCACCGGGTAACGGCTCAGGTAGTTCAGCGCCGAATAACCGGTACCAAAGTCATCGATGGCCAGCTGTAACCCTTGTTGATGTAACTTCAGAATATTGTTTTGCTGCACCGAAATACGGTCCATAAACAGCGATTCGGTAATTTCGAAAATGAGCTGACTGCAGTCAACACCAGCATTCTCTATCATCTGCAGCCACTCTTCGGCCACGTGGTGCACGTTAAATTCCTGACTACTGCGGTTGATGGACATCTGTAGTTTTAAACCCAATAACTCAAAACGCCGCATGTCAGCCAGCGCCTGTTGCAAAATCCATTGCCCCAGCGGCCGGATAGCGCCGGTGCGTTCGGCCACACTGATAAATTCCATCGGCGAAATCAGGCCCCGCTCCGGGTGTTGCCAACGCACCAAAGCTTCACATTTATTAAAAACTTGCTGATTGACATCATAAATAGGCTGATACACCAGGAAAAACTGCTGCTGCGCTATACCGTTCATAATTTCGTTATGCAGATGCACAAAACGGTCGGCTTCTTTTTGCATGGCGGCGTCATAAAAATGATAGGTATTGCGGCCAATCTGCTTCGCGGCATACATGGCTCTGTCGGCATGTTTCAGTAAATCGCTGTGGCTCATGCCGTCATGCGGATACATCGCAATACCAATACTGGCGCTGACTGCCAGCGATTTGTCGCCAACCAGCACCGGCTTTGCCAGTTCCTGCACCAGCCGATCGGCCATCAGCTCTGTTTGCTCCGGTGCACTGCTCAGCTCTGAAACTATGACAAACTCGTCACCGCCAAGCCGGGCCAGCACATCATTTTCACCGACCAACAGCTGCAAACGTTCTGCCACAGCCCGCAACAGTTTGTCTCCGGTGATATGCCCCAGGCTTTCATTCACCTGCTTAAATTCATCAAGGTCGATACACATCAGGCTCAGGCTACTTTGACTGCTTTGTGCCTGTTTGATCATGCGCGCTAACTGTTCGGTGAAAACAGCGCGGTTTGGCAGATTGGTTAAAGGATCGTAAGTGGCCTGAAAGGCGATGGTATAAAGTGCCTGCTCCCGCTCACGGGCCATCCGTAACAGCAGCAATAAAGCACAACAAAGCAGTACGATGACGGTGACAACAACAGGCGTCAGCCAAGCCAAAGGGCCAACCAACCACAGCGGTGTTTCTTTTGCCGCTGCATGTAACTGCCAGCGGCCAACTGGTAATTTAATAT
>JAYRUI010000466.1:0-2910 GCA_041919175.1 Rheinheimera sp.
TTTCAGGTTTCTGTCTGACCAAGTTAGACGTATTAGATGGCCTGAAAGAAGTGAAAATTTGTGTAGGTTATCGTCAGCAAGACGGTTCAGTTACTGATGTGCCACCTATGGCAGCTGAAGGTTACGAGCTGGTGACGCCAATCTACGAAACCATGCCTGGCTGGTCTGAATCGACTTTTGGTGTTCAGACGCTGGATGGTTTACCACAACAGGCGCGTGACTACATTAAACGTCTGGAAGTTGTGACTGGTGTGCCTATTGATATCGTTTCAACAGGCCCGGACCGGGTACAAACTATTGTGTTGCTGCATCCTTTTGCCTAAGCAATCGACGATGTATAAAAACGCTGCCTTGTGCAGCGTTTTTTATTGTCAGTTTCAAGCCATCTCCCGTAGCGCCATAATGTTAGACCCGGCTGGCACAGAACGAAAATTTAACCCTTACCCCTCAGGAAATGCTACTCCTAGCCGATAATAAAAGCATTCAGGTTTTAGATTTTAGCTGGCACACTGCTTGTATAAAACCTATACAATAAAAGTCGTGTTTTTTGGAGTTGTGGTCGATGAACAAATTATCCGCAGTATGTTTCGCCTTTTGTCTGCTGATGCCCGCCACCCTGTTGGCGCAGGTGACGACCGCAGAGTTGCAGGTGGTGCAGTTGTATACTCAGGATGAACTGTTGCAACTGATCCGGCAAAACCAGCATTTAAAACGGGTAAAAGCAGATGATTGCCAGCTGGTGAAAGATATTGAAGCCCGTGCTGACATTATGAAATTACCTTCTTATCAGTTTTTATTCGGCGATATGCTGGCTTATGGCGTTTGTGTGCCGCTGAATGTTGAAAGGGGCTGGGACTTGATGCAAGCCGCTGCTGCTCAAGGTTTGCCGGAAGCGCTGGAACAAATTGGCCGTTATTATCAACAAGGCAAGTTTGTGCAAAAGGATTTAACCAAAGCACAACATTTTTTATTTGAAGCCGGCAGTATGGGTAATCTGAATGCCCAAATCCGCCTTGCCGAGTTGTTGTTGGGTGGTGCCGGTAGCCCGGTTGACTACGAAACTGTGTACCGCTGGTTACACCATTCAGTGACTGCCGACAAAAATATGCATCAGCGAATTCAAAAAGCGCTGCATGGTCTTGCCGGGAAAATGCCAGGCGCGGTGCTCGCCAGAGCAAAACGTCCGTTATAACAGCTGCTTTCATGCTGTTTTGCTGCTTAAATCAACAGCAGCAGTGAAAAAAAACCGGCAGGCTGTTACACTTGCCGCAGTTTTAGTAATGAAGAGAATCCATGACGATCAAAGATCCGCATCTTGCGCGTGAGCAAGAAAAATATGAAAACCCCATTCCAAGCCGCGAATTTATCCTCGAGCACATCAAACAGCGTCAGCAGCCTGCCTACTTCGAAGAGTTAGTTTCTGAATTAAAACTCGAAGGTGAAGACCATTTATTTGCGCTGAAAAAACGCCTGCGTGCTATGGAACGTGACGGCCAGTTATTATTCACCAAAACCAAACGTTATGGTTTGGTGGATGATTTGGATTTAGTAAAAGGTACAGTGATTGGTCACCGTGATGGTTTTGGCTTTTTAAAGCTGGAGCAAGGTGGCCCAGACTGGTACATCCAGAATTTTGATATGCAGCGCCTGTTACACGGCGATGTGGTGCTGGCAAGTGCCGGCGAGATCAAAGGCAAAGACAAAATAGAAGCCCGTATTGTGCGGGTCTTAACCCCACGCAGCGAGCCCATTGTTGGCCGTTATTTTAAAGATTTTGCCCTTGCCGTGGTGGTGCCAGAAGATCCGCGTATTACCCAGGACATCGTGATTCCGGCCGGTGAAGAAGGCGCAGCGCGCCACGGCCAGATAGTCTTGGCTGAAGTGACTCAGCGCCCTTCCAAGCGGGTGAATGCGGTAGGTAAAGTGATTGAAGTACTGGGTGACCATATGGCACCAGGTATGGAGATTGAAGTGGCTATCCGCAACCATCAGTTGCCGCATAAATTTTCTGCAGCCGTTGAAAAGCAAGTGGCGGGTTATGGCAAAGAAGTGCCACAGGACGCCAAAGCAGGCCGGGTTGATTTAACCGATTTAGGTTTATTAACGATAGATGGCGAAGATGCCCGCGATTTTGACGATGCCGTTTATTGTGAACGTAAAGACGATGGTGGCTGGCATTTATGGGTGGCTATTGCCGACGTCACTGCTTATGTGTTGCCGGACACTCCACTTGACAGAGAAGCGCTGGAACGTGGTAACTCAGTGTATTTCCAGGATCATGTGCTGCCGATGTTACCGGAAGTGCTGTCGAACGGTTTGTGTTCGCTGAACCCACATACTGATCGCTTATGTTTTGTCGCTGAAATGCATATCAGCCCGCAGGGTAAACTTGGCAGCTCTAAGTTTTACGAAGCTGTGATGCACTCTAAAGCACGGCTGACTTACAACAAAGTGCACGCCATTTTGCAGGGGGATCCAGAGCTTCGGCAGCAATACGAAAGCAACCTGACCAACCTCGATAACCTGTATTCGCTGTATAAACAAATGGCGAAAGTGCGGGCACAGCGCGGCGCTATTGAATTTGAAACTGTGGAAACCCGGTTTATTTTTAATAGTCACCGTAAAATTGAGCAGATAGTGCCGGTGCACCGTAACGAAGCGCATAAAATCATTGAAGAATGTATGATTTTGGCCAACGTGGCTTCAGCCCAGCTTGTTGAGAAAGCAGAAGCAGCTGCACTGTATCGGGTGCATGAACAGCCGGACGCTGACCGGTTTGCCAACTTTAAACGTTTCCTGGCCGAACTTGGTATCAGCGCAGATTTACCGCAAGAGCCAACGCCGCTTGAGCTGATGCATTTATTGCAAAAGCTGCAGGACAGACCGGACAAAGAACTGATTGAAACCACC
>JAYRUI010000467.1:0-2910 GCA_041919175.1 Rheinheimera sp.
GTGCCGATGATGATGTTTGCCATGCGTAAACAACAGGAAAAGGGTTATTTTTTATTCGCCGTTGGCTTGCTGGTTGTTAGTTTATTGTTAATGCTTAGTGGGTCGCAGTTGTGGCTGACCATCACTGCGCTGTTGCTGTTTTTTGTTGCTTTTAACTATTTAGAAGCCAGTATGCCGGCGCTGGTGTCGCGGATAGCACCAGCCGGACAAAAAGGCACCGCCATGGGTATTTATGCCAGCGCACAGTTTTTTGGTGCTTTCCTTGGTGGTGTGATTGGTGGTTCTGTTTCAGGGAATTTCGGCCCTTCTGCCGTGTTTGCTGTTGCCGCCGGAATTGGTTTAATATGGTTGGCTATCGCCCGCTTTATGGTGGTGCCGGCACGCTCACAACGGCTGACATTTGCTGTGGTGGTGCCGGACGAACAGACGGCAAAACAGTATGCCACGCTGCTTAGCAAACTTGCTGGTGTGCAGGAAGCCACAGTGGTTCTGGCAGAACAACGTTGTTATTTAAAGGTCGCGCAAGGTGCTTTTGATGTACAAAAAGCACAGGAATTGTTGGCTACAGATGCAGCTCAGGTTGGTGCAGCCAAAAACGAACAGGCTTGACCCGGTGGCTGTTGTCACCAAAAACGAATGACTTTTTGTGTGTTGAACCCTGGCCGGATCATGGCTTGATAACCCGGGTTTCAAGGCACAGAACAAATCAGATAAAAGCTCAAACTGAACAGCTCAGGCCGTTAGGTCAGGCCGGTCTATTTAGCCGGTACCGCGCTACAACTTATGTTGTCTGGCAGCTGGGGTTCAGTCTATTAATCAGAAGGTAACACTATCATGGCTACAACTATTACAGGCAAGTTAAACAAAGCTGCAACTCAGTTCCAGGCGGGTGAATCCACCGGTTTTGGCTTGCGTCTGGGTGTGAAGTACTACGACCGTGAAACCAAGATGGAACAATGGTGTAACTACGAAGCTGTAGTGTTTGCCAAAGCGCCGGCACAAATTCAGTTTTACCAGCAAGCGTTGGTGGAAGGCGCCATTATTGAGATCAGCGGTGACAAACAGCGTATCCGCCAGTTCCAGGGTGCCAATGGTTTAAACCTGTCGATTGAAATTCTGGATGCCAAACTGGGTTTTGTTTCTGGTGGTATGGCACAGGGTCGTCCACAACAGGCAGCACAGCCAGCTTATAACCAGGCACCGGCGCAACCTGCTTACAATCAGGCACCACCACAGCCAGCTTATAATCAGGCACCGGCACCACAAGCCTATAACCATGCGCCAGCACAACCAGCTTACAATCAGGCTCCGGCTCAACCTGCATACAACCAGGCGCCAGCACAACCAGCTTATAACCAGGCTCCGGCGCAACAGGCCTACAACCAGCCACAACAAGGTGGTTTTGGTCAGCAAAACCGCGCACCAATGGAACCAAGCATCGATTTTGATGACGATATTCCGTTTTAAAGTGACATAAATTTAAAAATGTAGAAAAACATCTATAGAAGCACTCTAAAGCCAGATTTTATCTGGCTTTTTTATTTTCACAATAAAAATAAATGTTGAAATGTAGTCGCACTATCAACATATTATAAATCAACAAATAAAATTGTTGATTTATAGGTGTTCAATGAGGGTTGCTGTCCAGAAATTTAAAAGTGGTGAGCGCTATGTTTTTTTGTTGGGTGATAACGGATTGCCTGACTTTTGGGTGACTCATTTTGTAACGCAAAAGCTGCGAATGAATCATGCCGCAACGTCAATCGAGCAATACCTAAAATCCATCAAGCATTTGAAGGTTTGGGAGAAAATTAACGGCCGAAATCTGCTGGATGAAATCTACAACGGCAGCGTACCGAGCCGTGATGATATTAAAGAAATCAAAGAGCACTGCGCATATCAAGCCAAAGCCCTTATCAACAGACCAGCAAGTAATGTTCTCGACATGGGACAGTTTTATTTATCGAGGGACGATGACAAGCCCACGGTCGGGAAGTCTCAGTACATATCGCGGATAGCACATATTGCCGAGTTTTTGCATTTCATCGGGCAAGAGCGGGTTAAGCATAATCCCACTGCTGCAGCGCTCTTTGATGCGCTCGATAACATGAAAAAGAGACTTAAAAGCGATATGCCAAAAGGGAGATTAAAAAAAGGCTCTTTAGATAAATCAGGTATTTCGGATGATGCCTTTCAGGATTTTCTCAATGTTGCCCGACCAGACTCACAACACAATCCCTTCAAAAACCCAGTGATTAAATTTAGAAACTATCTGATTGTTCAGACGTTTTATGAAACCGGATTTCGCTGTTCTGAGTTGCTTGCGCTTCGTATCAGCGATATTGGCACCGACATCGATCAACCTACCTTGTCGGTGGTAAGGCGACATGACAGCAAAGAAGATCCCCGATTAAAAGAGCCCACAGCAAAGACACTTGGCCGAGAAGTTGGTATTTCAAAGGAGCTGAGAGACTTGCTGAATACCTATATTAAAGTTCATCGAAACAATACAAGGGTGGCGAAAACCCATCCGTTTATATTTGTCTCTCACAAAGAGAAAAATGGTCATTACCAGTCAGGGCAACCGCTCATTCAGCGGACAATTAATCATCTCTTTAACACTATAAAAAGTGTCAATCCGGAGCGATTCTGGGGTATTTCACCACACTTCCCCCGACACTATTTTAACGATCAACTCTCCGCTCGTATTGATGAAGTAAAGCAAGCGGTTTTAGAGGAAGTGAAACGATTAGAACAGCAAGGTTTGCATCAAGCGGCAAAGCAATATGCCAGGGAAAATACCATCACCGAACAACGAGAGCTTGAAATTCGGGCGGAGCTTAACGGCCATTCGTCCCTTGAGTCAGGACGCATTTATCTGACACGAACCGCGAAAAAGCAAGCACATGA
>JAYRUI010000468.1:0-2907 GCA_041919175.1 Rheinheimera sp.
AACTAATTTAGGAACTTGCAGGTTAACATAAGTAGTTAAGTATGTTAAATAAGTGGTTTTCGTTTTGGTTTTTTGTATCTTTTTTTGTGGCAGAAAAGGGCGCAGAAAGTGCTGAAAAAGTGCTGAAAACGAGCCAGGAAAGGGCCACAGATGTGCTCAGAAAGAGCCGGAAAAACGCAGAACTGCAGCTGTTTTTATGTTAACAAAGGCAATGTTTTGTGGGTGTCTGTTGCAGTTTTGGCAGGGCAAAGCAGATAAAAACAAGGCGGCCAAAGCCGCCCTAACAGCAGCGGATTTGAACCAATGTTCGTCACTATTGCCGGGAACTGGCAGATATCAGGGCATTTGGTGCCTAGTTAAAATGCCGGAGCAAAGTTGCAGCCAGCAGCGCCAGATAGGTTATCGCCACTGTCGGTTTTATACTGTTTTTCAGATAAGAAACCGCCAGACTAAACACACCACCTCTTTGTTGTTGCCAGCTGTGATGCCATAAACAACCAATGTCCTGCGCTTGTTGTGTGGCTTGCTCCAGTGCATATAACCGATGTTCAGTGCGGCTTTGTTGGGTTTTACACAAGGCTTCATGTAACCAGAACAGTAAAATTACGCCCAGTTGCAAGGTCAGGCTGCTTTCGGTTTGCACCAGCCAAATCCAGACCAGCACGGCAATCACTTTGATCCAAAGCGCCTGTTTTTCCATCTGATCATAACTTTGCTGCAGCAGCAGCCATTCGGCTTGATTGCGATCGTTCATTCTACAAATCCTTCTGAAAGCAAGGGGTTATCTTGATGATAACCCCTGTATTGAGGTTAGCTTGCAGCTGCCGTGGTTTTTTGCGCTGCAACCCAGTTTTTTACTTTTTGTTCAAGCACCGCCATTGGCACTGCACCACTTAACAAGATCACATCGTGAAAAGCGCGAATATCAAAGGTATCACCCAGTTCGGTTTTGGCAAACTGACGCAGCTCCACAATTTTCAGCATACCCAGTTTGTAACCCAAAGCCTGACCCGGCCATGCCATATAACGTTCAATTTCTGAAATCACATCAGAAGAAGCAGTGCCTGTGGTTTGCGCCATATATTGCACAGCTTGTTCACGGGTCCACTTTTTAGCGTGCAGACCGGTGTCGACCACCAGTCGTACAGCACGGAATAACTCCGCTTTTAACCGGCCCAGATTGCCAAAAGGGTCGTCTTTGTACATGCCCATTTCATACGCAACAAGCTCAGCATACAAACCCCAGCCTTCAGAATAAGCGTTGTAAGAGGCCAGACGGCGTAACAATGGCAGTTGATCCTGCGCCAGATTCAGTGCGATCTGCCAATGATGCCCCGGGTTTGCTTCATGATAGGTTAATGATTTTAAATCAAATTTAGCATTTGCTTTCATATCCGCCAGGTTTATCCAATAAATACCTGGTTTGCTGCCATCAATGGAAGGGCTGGTGTATTGGCCACCGGCAGCGCTGTCCTGTACTTCCACCGGGATACGGCGCACTTCCACATTGTAAGGTGGGCGGGTGGCAAACTGCTCGCTGATGCGTTTATCCATTTGCGCGATATAACCGTTTAAATCGGACAACAGCTGGGCGCGGCCTTCGTCTGAGTCTTCATATAAAAACCGGCTTTCTTCGTTCAGCGCCGTCATGCGATCGCCAACAGTGCCTTCATGATACCCATTGGCTTTGAGGATTTCGTCCATTTCTTTGCTGATACGCGCCACTTCGTCCAGACCAATCTGGTGGATCTGGTCCGGCGTTAAGTCGGTATCACCCAGCTGTTTCACTGAATACGCATAAAAGTCGCTGCCATTTGGCTGTGCCCAAATACCGGCTTCGCTGCGGCCATGTGGTAAGGTTGCTACCACATCGGCCACTAATTGCTGATACCCTGGCGCGACCACTGTGTGAATCAGTTTGGCCGCTTTGTCCAGCAACTGCTGTTTTTGCTCCGGTGTAAAAGCTGCAACTTTATCTATTTTGGCGGCAAAATCTTTATAAAGGGCATGGTTGGTGCTGCTGTCGCTGTAACTTTGCAGAATTTTTTGTGCTTTATCCAGTAACACCCGAGGTGGGATAAAACCACTTTTGACATCGGTATGGAATTTAGTGCTGACCGCTTGTAAGGCCGGGCCAAATTTCTCTAACCGGCTTAAATAAGCGTCGGCGTCATTTTGGTTATTGATGGGGTGCGAATTTAACAAAGCACCGGCCATATCAATGGTTGGGCCATTGATTTGATTGATAATAAAAGGCGAGTGCCCCATCCAGACATCGATATAACCTTGTGGGAAACGGCTATCGCCGGCGTAAAAATTCAGGATATTGGCCATCACCACCAGATTATCGGCTTCAACAGCATCGGCAGCTTGTGGCATTGCCAATAATTTGGCGGCAATAGCCCCCAGGCTGCTACGAAGTTCAGCTTCGCTGGTGCTGCTGTAAGTTTCCATCTCGGCCTGATAAGGCTTACCCACCACTGCAAGGTCCAGATTATAAGCAGAAGCACTTAAAGGCCGCGCCTGAAACAACAATTGTGTGGCTTGTTGATAAAGTGCTTTGGCTTCTTCGGCTGAATAACTTTTGGCTGGTGCTGGCGCCGCTGCGACAGCTGTTGTTGGGGTTGTAGGTGCTTCAGTACATTGGGTCAGCAGCAGGCTGCTGGCAATTGCCAGACTTAACAAAGATAAACGCATCAGAACATCCTCGGAATTCAGGGGGAGAAAAACGCTCTCATCATACACAAAGGTGTTCTGAATGCAGCTGGTTTTTGTATACAATCTTACTGCCGGGGTGTAGTGGATGATGTTTTTTGCCGGCTTTGTGCTTATTTATCGCCGCCCTTTTGACAGGCCTTGCTTCGCAAAGCAGCTATCGCGTCTCGCCTAAGCAGCGGCAAGTCTTTA
>JAYRUI010000469.1:0-2884 GCA_041919175.1 Rheinheimera sp.
TAAACAGTTGTTCAGATAAAGTTGTCATGAAAAATTCCTGAATGCAGAAGCGCAGCTGATGCTGCGCGTTAAAATTATCAGCCCTGCAATTTGATTAAATTCAATTGGATGCAGTGCAGGTGCTTGTAAAGCTTCGCCCTTATCGGATTAACCTTTGTTCGAGTACCCTTTGTTGGAATACCATGGCACATCTTTTTCGTATTTGCTGACCAGGTTTTCTACACCCAAAGTTAAGGCAAATAACGCCATCCGCACCAGCACTCCATTGTCGGCCTGACGGAAAATTGCCAGATTCGGGTTTAAATTCAGATCGTTATCCAGCTCGTTTGCTTCCAGCCGTGAATCGCGTGGCAAGGGGTGCATAATCACTGTATTGGATTTGCAGTGCTGGGTATAAATCTGCTGATTGAGTCTGAACTTACCACGGTATTTATTGGCTTCTTCCTGCGAGGGGAAGCGCTCTTCCTGAATACGGGTCTGGTACACAATATCGGCATTAATATTGCCGGCCAGCTGGTCGGTAATAGTCACCTGATGACCAGCATTTTCAATAGTGGCGATAATGTCGTCCGGCATCGCCAGCTCGTTTGGTGCTATCAGGGTAAATTTGATGTTTTTATATAAGGCCAGCAGCTTGGATAAAGAATGCACGGTGCGGCCAAATTTTAAATCACCAATCATGGCAATGTGCATGCCATCAATTTTTTGCGCTGATGCGGCCAGCTCACGTTCTATGGTAAATAAATCCAACAAGGCCTGAGTTGGGTGTTCATTGGCACCGTCACCACCATTGAGTACCGGCACCCGGCTGCCTTCGGCAAATTCAGCAACAGAACCTGCCTGCGGGTGGCGCATGGCAATCACGTCGCTGTAACTGCTGATGACACGGGCCGTATCAAACAATGACTCGCCTTTGGATAAAGCCGACGACTGCATCCCTGTGGTTTCACGGACTTCACCACCCAGCAGGTTAAAAGCACAACCAAAGCTGACGCGGGTACGGGTGCTGGGTTCAAAAAACAGGTTTCCCAGAATGGCGCCATCCAGCACAGTGGTGCGCTTTTTGCGATAAGCATAAGGTTCCATGCTTTGGGCTATCTGGAAAATATGTTGAATACTGTCGCGATCGAATTGTTTCACCGAAAGGATATGTTCGCCTTTGAAGCTCATCTTGGGTGCCTATTGCTTGAAGTGACAGAAAGCGGCACTAGGCCGCTGAACTGGCGCGCAGTATAACAAAGTCAGGCGCTAAACACGAAGGCCATCAGACAGGTTTCATTACCGCCAGTAAAATAATGGCAAACATCACCAGCACAGGTAATTCATTAAAAATGCGGTAAAAACGCGGGCTTTTTTGATTGCGGTTGTGTTTGAAGTCGGATAACAACTTAAAACAATAACCATGATAAGCATACAAAAACATCACCAGCAGCAGTTTGTAATGTAACCAGCTGCTTGCTTTAAACCAGGCAGCGCCGTAGTTATAAATAAGCAGCAATCCAAACACTAACGTCAGCACAGCAAAAGGGGTGACAAAATACAGCAGCCGCCTTTCCATCACTTTAAAAATGGCATCAACTTCAGCCGATTGATTGCCAGCGTGGTAGACAAATAAACGTGGCAGATAAAAAATTCCGGCAAACCAGGCCACCATAAAAGCTATATGCAAACCTTTGTACAGCATCAATAAAGACATTGTTGTTCCTGTTACAGTAAATTATTTTGTCGCATCAATAAACTGCGGACCTGTTCCCACAGCACTAAACCAAGCGGCTGGTGCGCGTCTTCATCATCATAAATCAGCACAGCACCTTCACGCTGGTCGCCAAGTTCAGCAAACACTTCTGCCATAGTGGCTTGATGACTGAGCGCCGCTACAGGCAAAAACTTCAGCGAACTTTCGCCAGTCATCGACATAGAAACATCGTAACTCGCCAGCTGGTAGTGTTGATCGACGGCATAACTGCGTTTAATCAGCAGCGGTTGTTGCACCGGCATATTGTCCAGCGCCTGAATCACCTGCGCATCGGTTGGATTATCCAGCACCTGATAATCCTGCTGTAACATGGCCAGTACCCCGACCTTTTGCAGCACATCGTCAGCCGGCGACAATTTATAAGGCAGCTGCATAAAATCCAATTGCTGCAGGAAAATCGATTTGGTCTGGAAAAATTGTACCGCAGTAACATAAGAGGCGGTGATCACCAGCATGGCGGGTACCGCAAGTTCCGGATTGGCGGCAAGTTCGGTCACTGCCATTACAGCGGCCAGCGGCGCGTGTAATGTAGCTGCCATCATGCCGGCCATGCCAAGCACTGCATAAGTGCCTGCCACTGAATGATCGCCCATCAGCAGCCCCGGTAAAAACGCCAATAAAGTGCCCATCACAATACCAATACCAAACACAGGGCCAACAATACCACCAGGCACGCCAAGGCCGAGGGCGGCGACGGTCAGAATAATTTTGGCGAGGAAAATTGCAAACAGCAGTGTTAGTTCAGCGGGAGCCGTGACCGCATAATGGATAGCACCGGTTTCAGCCCCCAATGCTTGTGGTACCAGATAACCAATGCCTGCGGTAATAAAAGCGGCCAGGCCAAGACGCAACGCCAGATGCCAGCTTTTAAAAATGGTCATGGTTTTCATCAGGCTTTTGTTAAAAAAAGTGGCCACCACGCCCATGGCTATACCGCAAAGTGCCAAATAGGGTAAATGCCAGTTACTTAACGAAATCATGGTTATAGAAGCTAAATCATTGCCTTCACCAAATACAGCGCGGGTAGCAAGGGCTCCTGCCATAGACGCCAGCATAATGGGCACAAACACGTGAATACGGTATTCCCGCAGCACCACTTCCATCACAAAAATAACCGCAGCCAAAGGC
>JAYRUI010000470.1:0-2882 GCA_041919175.1 Rheinheimera sp.
CGTTAATTTTTTTAAAATCGTCTAAATCTAAAAACAATACCGAAATAGCGCCACTTTGCCGCTCAAGCCCTGCCAGACACTTTTTCAGCTGAAATTGCAGCATATTGCGATTGGGCAAACCGGTGAGCAAATCAAACATCGCAATGTTTTCCAGCTCCTGGGTATTTTGTTCAATTTGCTGGTGCAAATGCTCCAGCTCGACGCTGAGATGATGGGCAGCCTGCGTCAGTACATCCACTTCATCCTGAAACATCAGCGGTTCGTGGCTGCTTTGCTGGCGGAACTGCCGGAACTGGCGCTGCGCTAACAGGGGCAACTGCTCAGCTAAATTCAGCAAACGCCGGCTTAATCTCAGGGTGCTGATATAAATCAGCACGGCCAACAGCACAAAGCTGATACAGGCAAACAAAACAATCTGTTGTTTATACTGCTGTTTTGCCGTAGAAAACTTGCTGGTGTCGTCCACCAGCGCCAGATAAAAACCCTGATCCTGCGTAAGCAACGGCAACAAACTGATTAAATATTGTTGCTGATTCAGCTGCACATCAATGCCTTGTGCTATGGCATCACGCAACGACAAATCGGCCGGCAATTCAGCAAACACCGGCCGCATCAGTTCAGGGTTAGATAACGACAATAATTTAAAGTTAAACAACGGATTCTGACTGCTGCTATCGATGCGCACTATGGCCACTTCAGAGCCAACCCCTTGTTTTAACGAGGCTAATACATCAAGTAAGGTGGTAGAAATGGCAATCACCGCCAGTTCACGGTTGCCGTTCAGCACCGGCACCAGCACCAGCTTGGTACATTGCAGGCTACAAAAAATGGCCGATTGGGGTTGTTGTTGCGCCAAAACCTGTCTGGCAACTTTTAATACCGGCTTTGGAATTTCGGCCACTGAAGCGTACAAAGGCTTGAGCTGCGCGTTCAGCAACCACATACTTTCCACATTCAGGTGTAAAGCGATGGCGTCCTGATGCTCTGCCAGCTTAGCTGCAAATTGTACAAAATCGTTTTGGGTGCGCAGCTGCACCATATCGGTAAAGGACTCTATCCAGCTACGCAGCTGATTTTCCAGCAGTAAATTCAGATGGTTAAATTGTTGTTGGCGCAGTTCAAGTTGTTTGTTTTGTTGCTGGCGAAAATCCTGTTCCATTTTTACCAGACTAAAACTGGTGAGCACCACGGTCATTAACAGCAGGGCTCCCAGAGTTAAAACCAGAATTTTCCAGGGTAAACTTAAAAAAGTCCGCATTAATCAGAACCAATACATCAGTTGCACTGCCCAGAGCTCATGATGACGCGACCTGTTGACCACAATATCAGGCACAACGTTCGGGCCGAGCCGCCCGGTTCCGGTATTCCAGTGATACTCCATTTTTAAGCGCAGATTGTTCTGAATGTCGTAGCTCAGACCCACAGCGGTGTCGCGCTGATAGCCAAAATAAGCAGGAATTAAACCGCCACTTTGCTGGGGTAGCAAACTGCCGTCTTTGTCATCTTTGTTGGCATAAAAATGGTCATAACTCAGATATAACGCGGTTTTGGCAGACCAGTTATAACGCCCGAGCAGATAGGCACCCTGACCAAACTGAGTACGCTCTACACCTGGCGCGTAAAAACCAAAAACCGACACCCGCTCCTGAAACATTTCACTGGACAGTTCCCAGTTTTCTTCACTATAACGCCAGTTCAGGATCACCCTCTGCACGGTAAAATCACCATCGGCAAATGTATCTTCCATCACGCGGCGATAATTAAAATCAGAATCTAATAAACTGATGCCCCACTGGCTTTTACTGCCTTGCGGCCGTAAATAAGCACTGAGCTGATGCACAAAATCCTGCTGTGTTTTGCCATTGATGAAGGTACTGATCACCCGCTGACTTTGCTCTTTGGGGATAGGCGTTGCGCCTAAACTCCATTGCAACTCCAATTCGCCGATGGAAAGGTTGTGCGTGGACGTCACAGCAACACCGTCTGAGCCCACGGCAATATCACGAAAAGCGTCAAAATAAATCGACTGCGGCAGCACAATTAACGGCCTGGTAATAGCAACATCTCGGGTGGCCGAATATAACCAATGCATATTTTTATAACGGCCAAAATACAAATCCAGCTGCCAGTCCATTTCGCTGACCGCTGTCCAGTTTAAAAACAAATAATCAATACGGGCACCACGCTGGAATCTGTTGCCACCGTCCAGATACATCATCTGGCCAGCCAGACGCAGCGTATTATCTATTTGCCAGGTGGAGTTCACGCCAAATTCGGTGAGTTCAGCGCTGATCACACCGTCATTGTTGACAAAATTACTGTCGGCAGAGCGCATCAGCCCCTGGGCGATAAAACCGTGCCAATGCAGCGATTCGCTGGCAATAAGCGGCGAAAGCTGACCAAGGCTCAGCCCGATGAGCAGCACTCCTGCTGCGTTATGGCTTGATTTGAATAACTTTTGCATCGCTAGTCTCATGATCAAACGGCAAATAGCCTATGGCACCCGGTGTAGTCTGAATAAGGTGCAACATTTCCGTGGCGGAACTGACTTCGGTTGGCGGTGTGCCAATACCGGAGAAAGTTAGTTTTTGCCAGTTGCGCTCCAGCTGATAAGGAAACAGCTGCAAGCGGCTCTGGCTGAATTGGGTATGCACCTCTGATTTTAGAGGCAACACAAACACCTGGATAGGTAAACCATCAGGCCAAACCACCTGACGTTTTAAATAAATACTGCGAAGCTGCGCTGGTGTCATGGCATCAACAGCCACTGTCGGGTGCACCAGCACTAAAGGAGGTTGTGCCGGACTGTCAGCAAACAGCAGCGTACTAAATAGCAGGATAAGAATGCCAAATGCTGACTTAATCACAGTGTCCTTCTGGAT
>JAYRUI010000471.1:0-2874 GCA_041919175.1 Rheinheimera sp.
GTGAGAGGTTTACAACTGGCCTATCAGCGTTTTCCGCAAGCCACTTATGCTATCTGGTATCCGGTGATTGAGCGCAGCAGTATTGAAGCTGTGATTGACGCCATTAAAAACACCGGCATCCGCAACCAATTACGGATTGAATATTGCCCGAAAGCCGACAGCGAAGGTTTTGGCATGACAGGCTCCGGCATGCTGGTGATCAACCCGCCTTATACCCTGGCGGAAGAAATGAAAGCGGCGCTTGGCGAAATTTCAGTTTTATTGGCCGACGGCACCGCCAGCTGGCAAGTGACTGAGCTGGTCGCCGAATAACGGCTACTGGTATTGACCTGGTTTCAACAAAACACCGGAGTTTTTATGCGTTTTATACTGCTCGTAAGCGCCTTGTTGGCTTTGGCTTATGCGTCACCCACATGGGCTTTTGGCAGCACAGGCCATCAGCAAATTTGCCAGTTGGCTTATCAACAAGCAACTGCCGCCACGAAGCAACAGATTGATGCGTTGCTGAAATTTAAGCCGGGTGAAACTTTTGCCAAAGGTTGTGTCTGGCCGGATGAAGCCCGCAATGAACCTGCTTTTAGTTACAGCAAACCGCATCATTTTATCAATGTAAAACGAGACGCCCGCAAAGTTGCACACAAAGACTGCGCCAGCGTGGGTTGTTTGCTCTCTGCCATCCGCCACCACAGTGCTGTGCTGAAAACCACGCCGAACTCAGAAAACTCCCTGGAAAAGCTGCAGTCTTTATTGTTTTTAAGCCACTTTGTTGGTGATTTACATCAGCCGTTTCATGTCAGTTATGCCGACGATTTAGGCGGCAATAAAACCGCTGTGTATTTTTTAAAACAACCCAGCAATTTACATGGCGTTTGGGACAGTGGCCTGCTGCGCCAACTGGGTTATGAGCAAAACGAGAAGCTACTGCAACAGAAATTTGCCAAAGTTTCCGCACCTAAAATCCGCAGCTGGCAACAAGGTGATGCACTGTTCTGGGCCAATGAATCGCTGCAGCAAACCCGCAAGGTGTACCAAAACTACCGCCCTGGCATGCTGCTGGATGAACAAACCGTATTACGTGACGGCCCAGTGCTGGAACAACGCATGTTGCAAGCCGGTGTGCGGCTGGCATGGTTGCTGGATCAGTTATTGCCGCAACAGGCAAAAACCAACTAACCAGCACAAAGTCCTGGACCAAATGATGTAAAACCTGCAGGGGCGGCCAGAGTGGCAACCCGCCCCTGCTTCTTCGCAACGACAACAACACCTCAGTTGCCCTGCAAAACGCCTGCATCATCAAGCGGCACCAGACAACAAACCCAATAGTCACCCTGCTGGTATTGGCTGAGCTTTAAACCACTTTGGCTGGCCAAACGCTCGGCAATGCCGGTGCCAAAACCTCGCAGCCCTTGTCTTGGTTGGCCTGGTGCTGCCAGCGGATTTGTAAATAACAGCTGGTTGTGCGCAAATTGCAGCTGTAATGGCCCGGCCCCACTGTGGCAAAACGCATTTTGCAGCAGGTTATTTAATAACAAGCGCAATAACAGCGCTGGCGCGAAAAACATGGCCTCATCGGCCACATCCAGTTCCAGCTGTAGATCTGTTCTGCTTTGCCATTGTTGCTGCGCCAGCCATAACTGTTGCAGCATGGCTTTAAGCGGCACCGCCTCTGGCACTTCGCCTTTGCCTTCACGCGACAGCAGTAACAAGGTTTCAATCAGCTGTTGCATCTGGCTACTTGCTTGCTGAATTTGCTGTAAACGACGTGCAGCAGCGCCTTCGATTCCGCTTTTTGCCGCTTCCAGCATCAGCAATTCGGCGCTGGTTTGGATCACCGCCAGCGGGGTGCGCAGTTCATGGCTGGCATCGCGGCTAAAATGGCGCTCGCGCTCGGCAAATTGTTGCAACCGGCTCAGGCTTTGCTCTAACTGATAAGCCAGCGCATAAATTTCTTTATCGGCAAAACGGCTGGCAAAAAATGCCGGCAAGGGTTCGCTGGATAACACTGTTGCCAAAGTGGCCAAAGGCGCACTGGCACGGCGCGCCAGATACCAGCCAAGCCCAAGCGACATCAGTAAAAATACCAGGCTGACCACGGCATACAACAACAGCATCCGGTCGCGGATCGGCCGGATCACCAGCTGCTGACTGACCTCAGCGACCAAATACATGGGGTCTTTGGTTGAAGCGTGCACAAATTTTTGCAGATGATAATGCCGCCCGTCCGCCCCGCTATATTCAGCACGGCTGGCACCAGCTAAAAATGCCGCAGGTTCAAATTTTGCCGCCAGATCCGCTGGAAACTGCGCCGGCGTCTGGTACAACGCCAGATAGTCATAAGGCGGTTTTTCCGGCTTTTTCAGCTGCTGCTGGCGATTAATTTCCAGTTGCAGCTGACGGTAAAAAAAATTGTCTTCCGCTGTGTAGACAAACAGCAAATTTATCACTGCAAACAACAGGCTGCATAACAACGAAAACAGCATAAAAGCCAGAAAAATGCGCCGGCTCAGGCTGGTTTTTGCTTTTGTTTTCATCCGGCGTCCTTTCTTTTATGCCTTTGCCTGATTATTTGCGCTATTCAACAGCCGGCGGTTTTAACACAAAACCGACACCATGCACTGTATGCAGCATGGCGTGGGCAAAAGGTTTATCCAATTGCTGGCGCAGCAGGTAAATATGGCTTTTTAAGGTATCAGAATCCGGCGGCTCGTCCGGCCAGAGTTTATCAATCAGCTGCTGACGACTGACCAGCGCCGGATATTGTTCTGCCAGTAACTGCAACAAGGCAAAACAACTGGGATTCAGTGCCAGCAAGCTGCCATCGCGAAACGCCTGATGGCTGCGCCTGTCAAGCAGCAGCGGGCCAATCTGCAGGCT
>JAYRUI010000472.1:0-2872 GCA_041919175.1 Rheinheimera sp.
GATGAGTAAGTGCGAAAACAATATTTATAAACAGAGGAAACAAGAAACTGGTGCGTCCTAGTGGACTCGAACCACCGACCCCCACCATGTCAAGGTGGTGCTCTAACCAACTGAGCTAAGGACGCAATCTAGAAGTGTTTGTTGTCTGTTGCAACCAAATTACAGCGGGCGCTTTAGAATTTGGTGCGTCCTAGTGGACTCGAACCACCGACCCCCACCATGTCAAGGTGGTGCTCTAACCAACTGAGCTAAGGACGCATTTTGCAAACTTGCCCAAAAGGCAGTTTTGACAACGGACGCTATAGTATTTTCGCGGCCTGGCTATTGCAAGTGATTTTTTGGCTGGGGCTGTTAAGCGCTGGTATTTTGTGCGAAATAGCTGATGCGACTTATGTTTTGCCATAAAACACCTTTGCTGTAAAAGTTGCACAGCAGCTGGTTAATTGTGAGCCGGCGTCATTTTTATCGCACATTGTTGCTGCAACTGTTGCCACCAAAACACATGTTTTTTCAGTTCAGCTTTAAGCGCATCGCTCTGCGCTTCGGTACGCTGGTAGACAACGTCGTTCATCGCGCTTTGCTGGTAAAGGCGATTCAGCGCCGGCTGCAGCTGATGACTGATGCCGTTTATTTCTGCGAGATAGGGTTGGATTTTTTGGATAAATCGCTGCAGCAGAACCGTTTGCAAAATATCCGTTTTAGATTTTGCCTGACTGCTTTTGCAAAACTTTGCTAAATCAACCTGATATAACTGGCTGTTAATGGCGCTAAGCCAGGCCAGATTTAGCCTCAGGCTATATTGCCAATCCGCCAACAGTTGGCTTTGGTAAAGCTGTGCCACCAGGTTGTTAATCACTTCTGCGTTTGTGCTGGCAATGCTGGCCTCGTCAAAGCTGAGTAATTTCTGCCTTAAATCAGCCAGCGCAATGAGTGCACTTTGGGTGTTGGCAACTGAAGTGTTTGCCCCTGCTTTGATGCTGCGCTGACTGCCTTGCAGTTGCTGGCGTAAACTTAAGTCGGTCAACAGAAAATTATTCAGCACTGTCGGCAGTTGTTGTTGTTTTTGCAGGTAAATGGCAGCAAGTTTTGCCTGTAATTCTTTGGAAAGCTCCGGGTGTTGCAGGCAAGGTTTCAGTTCGTGTAATAACTGCAGTTCGTAACCAAGCTGATTCGCCGGGCTCATCACTTTCCCCAGGCTGTTATTGCGCTCAGCCACTCTTTGTTGCAGGCCACAGGGGCGCAATGCCACTAAATCTAATAAATTCAGGCTGCTTTGCGCCAAGGGTTGATATAAGTCGCGGATAGCAGGTAAAGCCGGCACTGGCGCCAGTTCCGGTGAAGAATGGGGGGCCGAATCCGGAGTTAGATCTGCGGAAAGTTCTAACACCCGCGCCAGTCGCTGATAATAGTCCTGCCACAGATAATCAGCATCGGCTCTGCTGCAACTGCCGAGTAGCGGAAATAACGCCAGCAAACCAAAGAGCAGGCGCTTTTTTATCGGCAGCTTTGTGCTCAGTTGCAACAGGATCAGGTTAAGAGTGAATAAGGGCTTGTTGTTGGCCATGTTCTATCCGACGTAGTTGTTGCCTGAGGATCATGGCTAACAATACGGCCGCCACCGTTAAACCGATGATAATACCAATCCAAAAGCCGTGAGCGCCCATTCTGGGCGTCAGCCAGTCGGTGAGAGCAAGCACAGTGCCTAAACCAAAACCTATAGGCCAATAGGCAATAAAAGTGATAAAAAAGATAGGCTTAGTGTATTTAAGGCCGCGTAAAGCGCAACTTGACACCACCTGAATGGCATCGGAAATCTGGTAAAAACAGGCCAAAATCAGAATAGAACTTGCCATGGCAATGACGGTCGCGTCTTTGGTGTATAACGAAGCCACCCAGCTACGTGTGACAAAAGTAAAACCAGCAATGGCAAAAGCCATAATGACCGCCAGCACTATCGCTGTACTAATGGCCGTTCTGAGCTCTCTCACGTCCATCGTTCCTGCCAGATGGCCAACCCGAATGGTGGTTGCCATCCCCATACTGAGCGGCAACATAAACACCAAAGCACTGTAATTATTAGCAATCTGATGCGCGGCCACCACAGTAGGCCCTAAGTGCACAATCATCAGCGGAATACAGGCAAACAACGTCACTTCAAAAAACATCGCAAAAGCGATAGGGGTTCCAAGCGCGATAATTTGCCAGATTTCTTTAACTTTAGGGGCGTAGCTGGCCAGTTTTAACCGGTAAGGAGCTGTGCGCGAACTTTTCAGCGCATAAATACAAATAGCAATCAGCTGCGCCAGAAACACCAGTGACGTGGCCACGCCACAACCGGCGCCGCCGAGTGCCGGCATACCTAATTTGCCGTAAATAAACACATAATTGGCGGGGATATTCACTAAAATGCCGACAAAACTTATCCACATGGTGGCTTTGGTATAACCAATACCTTCAAATAAATTACGCAGCACCATATAACCTGCAGCCGGAAACACACCCCAGGCGATATAGCCCATATAATCCAGTGCTTTTTGCCGCAAGGTATCGTCCATCTCCATCATGCCAACGGGGATGGCAATAAACTGCATCAGAAAAAACACCAAAAGCGCCAGTGCGCCCGCCAGATAAGCACCTTGCAGGGTAATAGCCGTCACTTCTTTTTTATGACCCGCACCAAAATGCTGCGCAATCATCGGGGTGAGCGCCAGCAGCAGGCCCTGAAAAGTCAGAATAATAGGTAGCCACAAGGCTGATGCCACCGCAATACCGGCCATATCTACCGGGCTTACCCGGCCCGCCATTAAAGTGTCCACCACATACATCATGGTTTGAGTCAGCTGCGCCAATACGATAGGGCCAGACAGTTTCA
>JAYRUI010000473.1:0-2863 GCA_041919175.1 Rheinheimera sp.
GACATCGCCTGCACCGGATAATGGGCGGTAGAGATGTAACCACCATCTTCGGCTTGTTCAAAAAAGAAGATACGGTAAGAGTACATGCCAAACTGTTGTAACAGCTCAAAAATACCATCAGGCACAGTGCCTAAATCTTCGCCTATCACTACCGCCTGCTGACGTTGGCTTTCCAACGCCAGAATGCCGAGCAAATCCATAATAGGATAATAAATATAAGCCCCTTCTCCGGCTGATGCTGCCCCTTTAGGCACCCACCATAAACGTAATAACGCCATCACGTGGTCAATCCGCAAAGCGCCGGAATCCTGCATATTGGCGCGAAACAGCTCAATCATCGGTTTATAGGCCTGACGGAACAGCTGATACGGCAACATCGGCGGTAACCCCCAGTTCTGGCCTTTCGGGCCAAGAATATCCGGTGGCGCACCTACACTGGCATTGCGGCAGTATAAATCCGGATTTGCCCAGATTTCAGTGGATGCTTCGCTGACACCCACGGCCAAATCGCGGTACAAACCTAATAACATGCCACTGGCTTTGGCTTGTTGTTGTACCCGCGCCAGTTGTTGCTGCGCGCAAAATTGCAGATAACTGTAAAATTCGATGTCGTCCTGATGTGCTGCCGCAAACTGCTGCACTGCTTCGCTATGGGCATCGCGATATTGCTCAGGCCAATTTGGCCAGCCCCAGGCATTGGCATCTTTGGCAATTAAATGCATATGCAACGCATCGTAAAGCGCCAACTGACGCAGGCTAACGCCGCCTTGTTGTTTAAAGGCAGCAAAAGCGGCTGCCAGTTCAGGTTTGGCTTGTTGATGTTCACTAAACCAGTGAAATAAGGTTTTTAATACCGGTAGTTTTATCTGCATCACACCGGCGTAATCCACCCAGTCTTTGGCGCGCTGGGCGGCTAACGACTCTGCAAAATGCGGCGCATTCACCAGGGCAGCCGTTTGCTGGCACTCTGTAAAGCCGGGCAGCTGCGGCACACTTAAATACACAATATTTAGCCAGCGTCTGGATGAAGGACTATAAGGGCTTGCCGACTCCGGCATCGCCGGATAAAGCGCATGAATAGGATTTAAACCCACAAAATCTGCACCTTGTTTGGCCAAATGTGTCACCAGACGGCCTAGATCAGCAAAATCACCAATACCCCAGTTGGTGTCAGACTTCACACCATAAAGCTGAACTGACACCCCCCACTGCTTTTGCTGGGTGAACTTTTGTGGTTGAAAACAACGTTCTGGCGTCACAATCAACGACTGCTGATACTGATCGTCATCCCCTTCAATCGCCAGGGTCAGCTGGTGATAACCCAACGGCAGCTCACAGCTGAAACTATGCTCATATTGTTGATATTCAGTGCCGTCAAAGACCACAGCACCGGATAATTCGGCATCGATGGCGCTGTAGCTGAATGAATGCGTCTGATCTTGTTCTGTTGTCAGAGTCACGGTCAATTGCTGATGCACTTCGTCAATCGGCAATCTGATTTGCAGTCTGTAAAGGTTGTCGGCGTTTTGTTGTTGCACAGACACAGGGTCCATCGGCTCTAACCAATGGAACTTCTGCCGCTCTTCCAGTTGTGCTGCTGAGGCTGCATCGTTATCGATTTGAAAACCCAGGGCAGACAGCAGTTTTAGCTGATCCTGCTCTTTTACTTCGGTGGCATTGCCCCAGGCATCGGTAAAAGCGGTTTCAATGCCATTAAACTGGATTAAATCGGCAAGAAGTTTTTTGTCCATAAAGGCTCCAAGTCTGTGCGTCGCGATGGATGTGCCGGTGTTTTTTGTTGGCGTTTTTTCACTGCGTTCCGGCATTGCCTGAGCAGTATACGATGTAAAAAATTACTTTCGATGGCTAAATGCAGCTTTATGTTATTAAATTACATAAATACGATTGCATAACGTTTTTCAGCTTGAAAAATGGCAAAAAACATGTAATTTTACTACACAATTGATAATCATCAGGGGTGAGCCATGACTATTCGTGTTGCAATTAATGGATTTGGCCGTATCGGCCGTAATGTTTTACGTGCTTTATATGAAAGTAAGAAGTCGTACGACATCAAAGTTGTGGCTATAAATGACCTGGGTGATGCAGCTATTAATGCCCACTTACTGAAATACGACACAGCACACGGTATTTTTCAGGCGAATGTAGAACACTCTGATAAAGCCATTTTTGTGAATCAGGACGAAATTCTGACCCTGAGCGAACGTAACCCGGCTAACCTGCCCTGGGCCGACTTAAAAGTAGATGTGGTGCTTGAATGTACCGGTCTTTTTACTGATCGCCAAAGCGCAGGTGCCCATTTAACAGCCGGCGCGAAAAAAGTCATTATCTCAGCACCGGCCAAAGATGTAGACGCAACTGTGGTGTATGGCGTGAATCACAATGTGATCACATCCGATATGACGATAATTTCCAACGCCAGCTGCACCACCAACTGTTTATCGCCAATTGCCAAACCATTAAACGATGTGCTGGGCATTGAATCGGGTTTGATGACCACTATTCATGCGTATACCAACGATCAGCGTTTAAGTGATGTGTATCACACAGACGTGCGCCGTGCCCGCGCAGCTGCGATGTCGATGATCCCGACCAAAACCGGTGCAGCCGCTGCTGTTGGTTTAGTGGTACCGGAACTGAAAGGTAAATTTGATGGTTTAGCGGTGCGGGTACCGACGCTGAACGTGTCTTTGGTGGATTTAACATTTATTGCCGGTCGCAACACCACTGTTGAAGAAGTGAACGACATTATCCGCAAAGCAGCTGGCGAATTCCCGATGAACCAGGTACTTGCTGTGAATGACTTGCCGCTGGTTTCTGTTGATTTTAACCACAACCCGAT
>JAYRUI010000474.1:0-2855 GCA_041919175.1 Rheinheimera sp.
CTTTGCGGCAGTTTAGCCAGCTGATACACATAAAGTTCGGCTTCACGCACTGAAACCCCACAGTTGGTAAAAGCACTGACCGGCATCATGCTGATGCTGTCGGTATCCAGCTCAATACCCAATAGCTGCGTAGAGCTTACAAACTGAATCGCTTTGGCAACGGCTTCCGGGAAACTATATTCCTGATGCAGATATATTTGCTGATAACTGCAAAAACCTGCGCCGGCATTTTGCAGCTGGGCCAGTGACGCCCGGGAGTTTTTCAGCTCGTGCAAGCCAAGCACAAAATAACGGTTTAAATAGCCCTTTGCGCTGGCATAACTAAAACCATTGCCGCTGTGCCGGCCTTCCAGCAAGCGGAAATCACAATGAGGGTCGAGGTTGACTGCGTTGACACTGCAACCAGCGCTTTGCGACAGCGCCTTTAACAGCGGGAATGCATTGTTGTGGCCACCGCCAATCACCAACGGTATTAAACCCGCGTTAAAAATGGCTTGTAATACCGGAGTTGCCCGTTCGTCCACTGCTGCACAAAGCTGCCGCAGCTGCGCCAGATCTTCATTGTTATTTGCCTGCAGGCCCACACTTTGTTGTTGTAAATCAGCCACTTTGATTTCACCAAGCAGCAAAATTTGCCCGCCGTCGATAAACTCATTGGCTTGTAGATTTAAAAAGCGTTTTAAAAATGCCTGAAAGCCTAAATCAGCACCGCCGTTGCCAAAGTTGGCGCGGGGCCCGATGTCTTCGGCAATACCCAGCAGCACATATAAAGCACCTGCTGCTTTGGCAAGCCTGAGCGCATCGGCCAGAGGTAAAGTCGGGTCAGGTAACAACAGGGTTTCACCCAAACGGGTTTCACCGGCGCGTTGTTGTTGAAAGGCCGCCAAAGTGGCGGCCTGATAGCGGGTTAACAGTTCTTTCATCGAACTTTCAAGACTCGTAAAATAAGTTATTCAATATCAAGGGCTTCAGCAGATAAGATGATGCCCGTGCTGTCAGCATAGAGATGGTCGCCTGGCAGGAAAGTGACACCGGCAAAATTAACCGGCACGTCAACTTCACCAAAACCCTGATCATCAGCACCGACCGGAATGGCGTTGACGGCCTGAATGCCAATATCAAAATCTTCCAGCGTGTCGACATCACGCACACTGCCATAAAGAACTATGCCTTCCCAGCCATTTTCGGCAGCCATAACAGCCAGTTCGGCATCAAGCAGGGCACGACGGGCAGAACCACCGCCATCAACCAGCAATACTTTGCCAACACCAGGTTCTGACAGCACTTGCCGGATCAGACCATTGTCTTCAAAACATTTAATTGTCTGGATCATTCCACCAAAGGATCTGCGTCCGCCGTAGTTTGCAAACAGCGGTTCCACCACGTCAATCATGTCAGCATACAAGTCACATAATTCTGAAGTATTGTATTGCATAGGTTGCTCCGCTTGATAAGTCATTGATCCAGAGCACAGTATAAACTTATCCCGGTGAAGCTCAAGCCTGATGTCAGCGCCCTTGGCTGACAAATTATCCGGCGGCCTGAGTGCAAAACCAGAGTTGCTGTGGTAGTTTTTAGCAGGACTACATTATAAATTAGGTAAGTTTGTTGAGTACTGAACTGATTCTGGCCAGGTTATCGTTGTTTCTGATTCAGGCTGGATTAGCTTTTGTGCTCAGTCTGGTGCTCTGGCATTTTTACCGCATTTATCAGCGGCACTATTTAAAATCCTGGTCAGTTGCATTTTTTGTACTGGCGATTTACGTCATCAGCCTTAGTTGCTACAGCTATTTTGCCGACGAGCTTGTCAGCAAATATTATTTGCGGCAACTCTTTGAATTTATTTATATCTTCAGTTGTTATGCCTTTGCTATCTGGGTGCTGGTTGGTGTCAGGGAAGCTGTGACTTCAGAGCGTATTGCCGCCAGAACCGTGAACCAGCTGTTGTGGCTGGTTGGGCTTATCGCGTTATTTTCTGTGTTATTTTTTGCTTTTGATACCCAAGCCAATCCCTGGAAATATTATCTGCAGGTAAATCTTCGTTTGTTGTTTATTGGCGCTGCTTTATTTGTTGCAGGTATCTGGTTGTTTTCACTGCAGAAAAACATCTTTGTTACCAAACTGGTTGCCAGCAGTATTGTGTTGTGGGGTACACAGCTGGTGCTGGTTGCCTTGTTGTCGGTGTGGTTTGGTACCGGCGACACCCTGAACCGGGTTGTATTGGTGAGTAAACATCTGGAGTTGTTTTGTCAGATGATTCTGGGCCTTGGGCTTATTATCTGGTTACAGGAAGACGAGCGCACCACCAATCTGCAGCTGACAGCCAAAACCCGTTATTTAGACAGCCATGATCATCTGACAGGGGCATTAAACCGCGATGCGTTGTTGCAGGAGCTTAATCAGCTGATGCAACTACAGCAGGAACCGCTGTTGCTGGTGATGGTGGGGCTGGACAGGTTTAAAACCATTAATGAATCTGTTGGTTTAAAACAGGGTGACCGTATTCTGCGTGAAGTGAACCGCCGTTTTGAAGCCAGTATTTTAAAACCGCGTTTTATCGCCCGCACCGGTGGCGACATTTTTGCGTTGGTGTTAACAGACGCCCATACCGACAAACAGCGGCAATTTGCACTGCAACATATTGAACAACAAATCGAAAAACCCTTTACCTTTGAAAGCGCCCAGCTAAAGCTGACGGCAAGTATGGGGCTGGCGGTTTATCCGGAACACGCCGCCAATGCTGAAACCCTGTTGCAAAAAGCCAATATCGCTTTTCATCAGGCCAAACGCCAGCAACAGCGTTGGGTGCATTATCACAGTGGTATGGAAGAAGAATCTGCCCGTTTGTTGTTGCT
>JAYRUI010000475.1:0-2851 GCA_041919175.1 Rheinheimera sp.
TTATTGCCCTTGAAATGGTAGCGCTGGGCCGCGTCGACTTTGCCATCACGGTCGAAAAAACTGCGCTGAAATCGCTGCAGGATACTGGCCTTAATGTTGCTGATTTACAGCGCCAACCATATTCACATCAACAACATATTAATGGTTATCTGGCCTTTGCCAAAAACTCACCTCATATTGCGATGGCAACTAAAATCGAAGCTGTGTTACAGCAACTGGCCGAGCAGGGTTTTTATCAGCAGATCTGGCAACAATATGGCCTGACTTCAAAATAGCGACAGCGACGTCAGGCTATGATTGTTGATTTGTGGTTGTCTCGGGTTCTGTAGTGGTGTTGCTCCCGGTTATAATCGCCGCCATCACATCAGGCCGGAAGCAGACAGCGCTCGCATCGGGTCACTCTCGGTAAAACAGCTCTGCGCAGCCTGAACACAACAACCGGAACAATCTGAACACAAAGAGCATTGAACTTCAGCTGCTGTATTCTTTCAAAGAACATAGATCACAGCCACAGGCTGATGTGTCTTAAAAATACACGGTGTGGTTATCTGTGGTAAAAATGCCGAAAAAGCCTTTGGCGCTGCAGATAAGGATACAGTAAAGTTGTCGGCTTCACGGGCCGGATTATCAGAGTAAAAAAATCAATGAAGTTTTCGGTGGTCACATTTTCTTTATTGCAGGCTTTTGGCTTTGCATCTCTGTTGAGTTTTTCCGCTGTAGCCAGCAACAATCAGCTGCCGGATTTGGGCAGCAATGCTTTTTCCACGTTAACACCTGATAAAGAAAAACAAATTGGCGATGTCATGATGCGCCAAACCCGCGCACGCTTGCCGATGATCAATGACCCGCTGCTGGATGAATATCTGAATAATCTGGGGCAAAACCTGATTGCCAAAGCTGAAGGTGTGCGTTTTCCTTTCCGGTTTTATTGGGTAAATGACAGAAATATCAACGCCTTTGCAACTTTAGGCGGCCATATAGTTTCCAACACCGGCACATTAGCTGTGGCTGAAACTGAAAGTGAATTCGCCTCTGTGATGTCACACGAAATAGTGCACGTTACACAACGCCATATTGCCCGTTCAGTTGAAGCACGCTCTCAGTCTGCTCCACTGACCATGGCCACCTTACTTGGATCTATTTTATTAGCCGCCGTCCACCCTGAAGCGGGTATGGCGGGTTTAATGGCAAGTCAGGGGGTGGCGCAACAATCAGCCATTAACTTTACCCGCAGCAACGAGCAGGAAGCAGACCGCATTGGTATTCAACTGCTGGCAAACGCCGGTTTTGACCCTTATGCCATGCCGGAATTTTTTAATAAACTTAATGAAAAAACCCGTTTTGCCAATACGCAGCTGGCATTTTTGTATACCCACCCCTTGTCCCGAAGCCGTATCAGCGATTCCAGAGTCAGAGCCCAACAGTTTGAACAAAAATTTGTGCCTGACAGTGCCGACTTTGCCCATATAAAAGCCAGAATTTGGGCCCGTTATCAGCTCGAAGCCAAAGAGGCTTTAGTTCATTTTCAAAAACGGCTGGCACAGCCGGGTGGCAATACCAAAGCGAATCAATATGGGCTGGCACTGGCGATGTTTGATAACAAAGATTATCAGGGCGCCGAACAGCTCTTGAGCAAACTCAGAGCCAGCGACGAAAATAATTTGTTTTATTTAGATGCCATGACAGACGTCTATCTCAGCACCAACAGGGTGAACCAGGCACTCGAAATGCTGGAGCAGCAGTATCTGCTCAGACCCAACAATCAAGTGATCACCCTCAATTATGCCAATGCGGCTATGCAGGGCAAATCACACCGGCTGGCATTGCATCTGTTAAAAAACCTGTTGTATTACAAAAATGATAATTTTCTTGCTTACGATATGATGACCGATGCCTACAAAGGGCTGAACGACATGGCGCGTTATTATGAAGCGCGGGCTGATTTGTATTACCAGCTGGCTAATTATCCCAAAGCAATTGATGATATTAATATGGCGCTGAACGAGCTTGATAATACAGACCAGCTGGAAAACCGGCGGCTGGAAGCCAAAAAGAAAGCGCTGCAAACCGAATTTAGCCGACTGAAAAAACTGAACTAAGGGGGCTCTGATGCTAACTATTTACCATAACAACCGCTGCTCAAAAAGCCGGGAAGTGTTGTCTTTATTGGAACAACTGGGCCGCCCTTTTCAGGTGGTCAATTATCTGAGTGAACCACTGGATGAACCGGCACTGCGGGCCTTATTGGCACAGTTACAACTGCCACCACGCGGTTTATTACGCAATAAAGAAGACGAATATAAAAGTATGGGGCTGGATAACGAAGCGTTGTCTGACGAAGCCATTATTCAGGCCATGCTGACAGAGCCCAAACTGATTGAGCGCCCTGTAGTGGTGCATGGCAACAAAGCGGTAATAGCCCGCCCTGCCAGCCGGTTATTGGAACTGTTTTAATGCCCGCAACCGTTTTAGTGTTATACCACTCCCGCCACGGCTCAGTGGCGGCGCTTGCCGAAAAAATTGCCGTGGGTGTTGAAGCTGCAGGTGCCCGGGCCTTATTACGCGCAGTGCCAGCCTTAGATGCCGGTGAAAACACCACAGCGCAACATCCGGTTTTAGCACAGCATGAATTACTCGAAGCTGACGCGCTGGCCATTGGCAGCCCGGTACGTTTTGGCCTGATGAGTGCTGAAATGAAAGCATTTTGGGACAATACAAGTGGTCTTTGGTTAAAAGGTGCACTGATCGATAAACCCGCCGGCGTTTTTACCTCATCTTCGTCAATGCATGGTGGTAACGAAGCCACCTTACTGGGTATGATGCTGCCGCTGTTACACCACGGTATGCTGCT
>JAYRUI010000476.1:0-2848 GCA_041919175.1 Rheinheimera sp.
GGTTGTAACAGTGACGACTACGACATTAATGTCGACAATATTAACTGGACTGGTGCTTACTGCAAAACCGAAGTGCAGCTGATTAACGCCAGCAGCACGCCGCTGGATTTTCATATCGGCAGTTATGAAAGTGATGGCGATGCGCCCGATATTAAAGCCAGTAAATATCGGGTGGGCTCGCTGGAAGCGGGCCAGCTGCAAATTCAGGTTAAAGTGAACCACAATTGGTCAGACGAGCGTTTGTCATTGCAGGCATTTCATCGCCTGAATGCCCAGGGCAGTGAATATCTGGTACATAAGTCGGCTGTTGGCAAAGAGTTAACGCTGGTGGCATGGCAAGACGCGCAGCAAGTGCGTTTGTCGGTCTTTAACAAAAGCAGCAGTTCACAAAACGGCGTGTACCGGCTGCGGTTATTGGCAACCAGCGACAATAGCCAGATCCAGGCTGGCACTGCCAAAATGCAGCTGAAAAAAGGCGAACTCAGTCATTGGATCAGTCTGAATAACTGCCTTGGCGAGCTGAAACTCAACGATCAGGTGCTTGATGTTTGTAAAGCAACGGCTGGCCAGTCATTTCTGTTGGTGCTGGATAAAAACAAAATCCTCAGTCTGACGCAAAGTTAAGCCAGCACCTTACTTGCATCAGATTGCCCCAAGCAAGGCAGTTTTCACGCTGCTGCGCCACTGTTGCAACCACTGGCGCAGCGCTGTTCTGACAACAGTGGCGCAGCGCTGTTCTGACAACAGTGGCGCAGCACTCACCTTTCCACACAGCAGCGCCACGCCCACTGCTCCAACCCGCAACAAGGATGCTGATGCGCCTCGCCTTCCAGCTCGCAACAAACCACCAAAACCACAACACAAGAATGCAACTTGACTGTGACAATATAACATTTGTCGCAAAGCAGCTGTTCAGTATTGCAAAGCAGCAATAATGTTATAGTATAACATCTCTTTAATTCAGGGAGATTGTCAGTGTTCAGCCATATTTTAAAACAAAGCCTCGTCAGTTCTGCCATTTTGCTGGCATTAACCGCCTGTGATTCTTCAACACACAGCAACGAAGGCAAACCACAACCCGAACATCCGGCCCATAGTGTCGACAGCGACGGCCGTTTGCTGCTGAGCAGCACCGGCAGCAATCTGGTGTATGTCTATGACATCAAAGATAAAAAAATGCTTGCGTCTTTTGACAGCAAAAAACCAATTCACAGCATTTATGCCAGCCCGGATAAACGCTACGCCCTGTTAATGCAACGCAGCGACAATCAGGTAAGTTTTGTTGATGGCGGTTTATGGCAGGAAGATCACGGCAATCATCTGCATGATTACAAAGAAAACCCACGTTTAAGCAATTTTGTGTTAACAGGCGTAGCGCCAACCCACTACGAAGTGCATGGCAATCAGGCCGCTATCTTTTTTGATGGTGCTGCCGCGCCTATGCAAAAATCCACAGTCTCGCTGCTGACAGATGCCAGCATCGGCGCAGGTAAAACCACAGGCAATCTGAGCTTGCCGCTGAATATGCATGGCACAGCCGAACCACGTGGCAAACATTTATTAACCACCTACCGACCGGCAGACGCTGCCAACACCTTACCCACGCAGGTGGAGTGGTATCAGCAGGAAGGTGAAAACTTCAGCCTGAAACAACGCTTTAGTGAAGAATGCCCGGGTTTACACAGCAGTTATTCCAGCAAAGATTACAGCGCCTTTGGTTGTATCGACGGTGTATTGATAGTGCAGCAAAAAGCAGACGAATTAAGCGCGGTTAAACTGCCGAACCCAACGGGTATGGTGGGCCGGATCGGCACTATTACCGGCCATAAAAACTTAACCCAGCTGATTGGTTTTGCCGGTCAGGAAATGTACCTGATTGACCCTGTCAGTCTGACGATGACAAAAGTGGACTGGCGTCAGGGCGGTAATCAGAACCGCAGCACTTATGCCATGTCGGGTGATGGTGACTATTTTGCCCAGCTTGATAATAGTGGTGCATTGGTCGTTCAGGATGTTGCTGCCGGCTACACGGTAAAAGGCAAACTGCAATTGTTAAGCAGTATCGACAGCGCTAACCCACCCTCAATTGCTGTTAACGCACAAAATGACGACATTTTTGTCAGCGATCCGGCCAATAAACAGCTTATTCAGGTGGATTTAAAAACGCTTGCCACCAGCAACATAAAACTTGATGTGACGCCCGCCAAAATGACCTGGCTTGGCATCACCAAACCAGCACATTGACAACTCCAGCTTAGTTGCCGTGTTTTAACACAAATGCGGCAGCATCCTTTTCATCACCAACTGTTCCTGGGAGATGACTTTAGCACCTGCTTGCAGGTGCTTTTTTTATCGGCAATCAAACTGGCTGCAAGCTGACACGGGCTGTTGGTCAAAAGAATGGCGAATAGGAACAGGCAAACTTAGCCTCAGGCAACACTAAATCAAACGGGTGGCCGGCTTTTTTAGTGCTGCAAAAAACAACAGCAATGCAATTATCTGATTTTATTGGCCGCAATTTATCTGGCCTGCATAATTTGTTGAGTCTAATTTTCAGCCGTTTAGCGATTGTCAACCCACCAAAGGCCAATAAATTTGCACTTTTGTTTAAATAATAGCCTTTGCTTTGTGTGCAAAAATCCGTAAACTTGGCGCCCCTTCGGGGTAGAGCCTAGGGATATAGCGGTGCGCATCGGTCCATACCAATTATCGAACAATGTAATTTGTGCTCCGATGGCTGGAGTCACGGATTACACTTTTCGTGAGCTTTGCCGTCGTTTTGGTGCAGGTTTAGCTGTATCAGAAATGATGTCGAGCAATCCGGTGGTGTGGCCGAGCGCAAAGTCGC
>JAYRUI010000477.1:0-2839 GCA_041919175.1 Rheinheimera sp.
ATCAGCAGCGGCTATTGCCTTACCGGCAAAGTGCACTAACTGGCATTGCTGCGCCTTTGTTGTCCAGACCGCATATTCTGGCGGACATTGCGTGCGGCTGGCGGCTGCCAGTGGCGTTGAAGCCAGTTGTTGTAGCTGGCGCAGATGTTTTACTTTCATATTCAGGTAACGCTGCGTTTGCAGCTGTCCTGCCATACCGATCCGCTGGCTAAGTTGGCTGATGGTCAAAGCACTCAGTGCCATTGAGCTGACCATAGCGATAAAACACAAACAGACAACAAGCACAAATCCTTTGGCCTGCATCATGATTGCTCCTCAGATTAATAGTTGTTAAAGGTGACTGCACTGGACACCAACAAGCGGCGGTACGGATCGCCTGGTGCACGAAACAGCCGTTTTCCCAAGGCATACTGCTGCACATTGGTGTAGTTTTTGTCTGGCATCACACTACGCACCAGCACAAAATAACGCAGCTGAAGCACTTGCCCGCTGCGTTGCTGCCAGACATCGGCAGGGATTTGGTTGACATCACGCAGGTAGTCCACCTGACCATCAAAATTGCTATCGACACCGGCTTCAAAATGCAACATTTCAACACCATCCAGCACAGAATCGGTGTCCATGGTCAGTTGACCACTGTTTTGCCGCACCAGCCTTTTTCGCATCAACACCGGCACCTGCTGCTGCCCCTGAGTTTGCATGGCAACGTAAAACAACTGATGCAGATAAGGCCAATAGTGCGTGTTGTTCACTGCTGTGGCTTGCTGTACAAAACGATACTGCCGGCCACGTTGTTGCAAATACACCCTGTTTCCCTGCGCTTGTGCAGCCTGCAGCGGATTACCGGCGAGGCGTTTGACCTGCAAAAAGTCAGAACCTTTGTGTACTGAAGTGATGCAATCCGGGGTAAAAGCGGAACCGACAGTGCCGGATAATAAAGGCACAAAATCAATAGCGGCTGCCGGGAAACTGCCGCTATCCAGCGCACTCCGGCAATCGCCCTGCACCAGAATACCGGCAGGTCTTTTTAATAAAGCCGGATCAGCGCCCGCCCAAAAATTCTGATTCCCAAGCTCCTGCTGAAAAAATCCGAGCACAAACTGCGCACTTTGTTGCAACTCACTCAGCTGACTGGTTTGTTTAAAAGCCTGATAATTCACCAGCCAGCTGCTGACCAGCAATAAAGTAAAAAACAACGCCAGCGCGACGGTAATGAGCATTTCAACCAGAGTTGCACCCTGTGGATAGCGGAATTTTGCCATATTACAAACCCCGCTCCGGTAACAGCTCCAACTGAAAATCACCAGGTTTCACCGGACAAAGCGTGGATTGTGTTTTAAAAGGCGGGTTTTCAACCGGTTGCCAGCTGAGATTAACTGCAGGCCCAAAAGCACCGGCGCGGATACAAAGTTGAGCTTTAGGTAACAGAGGTGATGCGGGATTAAACACAGCCTGAACACTGGCCGCTAACTGGGCCTGCAACATTTGCTGTGCATCACAACTACCGGCCTGATGGCAAACAGCGGCGGTGACAGGTTGGCGGATATCTGTGGAAAAATTGCCCGAAGTTGCTGCAACCGACTGTAATGAAGACATCACATCAGCGGCAACAGCACCGGCAATCATACGTTGTTGTGCCAGCAGCACCTGTTGCCTGGCGTAAATCTGACAAGATAAAGCGCCAAGCATAGCCACACCAAACAACAGGCAGCACAACAATATTTCAATTAAGGTGAATCCTTTCATTTAAGGTGCGTCCTTACACCAAAAAATATTACCTTAAATTTACATCCTGCAAACAATAAATCAAATTTATCAGGTTAATTTACTGAACCTCAGCCCCAGCACTTACGAACGATAGCCGCCGTGTTTGAACCAGCAGCAGTCCGTACACCCGCCTGATTTAATGTCATGGTAGCGCAGGTGGTGTCTTTTAACTGCGGGCCTTTTGGCGCTGCCGTTAAGGTATAGGTTTGTACGCCGGCATTCATACTAAAAGTATAAAAATCAGCCAAATCAATACTACAACTGGTTTGTGGTAACACAGTACCTGCACCATTGTTCCGGCTGTAATCCATGGAGCCTGTGTATACCCTTTCCATAAACTGCGCTAGCTCATTCATACAGGCAGTGGCAGAAGCCCTGCGGGTTTCCATCACATATTTACTATAAGATGGCAAAGCAACAGCCGAAATAATCCCTATAATGGCCACAACCACCATCACTTCCATCAAACTAAAACCACGTTGCCGGCGCATTTGCCACTCCTTAATTTGCAATTTCATGCCAGGATACCATTTGTCGTTCAATTGATGCATTGACTGCTGTATCACACATATTCACGCCATCACAGTTGGCCAATGCCAATACTTTGTCACCATTTTTTGCAAAAGTAACCACACTGTTCAGACTGCCCACTTTAATGCCGCTGACATCAGTTGCAGTACCTGACACCATCACCTTGTCATTGTGATCAAACTTTTTATCACCTGATGCATCAAAGAAAATCTTTTTCAGTCGGCTACCGGTGTAGGGGTTTAACGCCATAATATAACCCGAACCGCTTGGATTACAGACGTTGGTATCCGGAATTGTTGTGTTCAGCACTAAATCACCTGCCAGCATGGAAGGTACATCAACAATACGTTCACGGCTGTCGGCCAAATCCATATACCAGCCTTTTTTGCCTGGCGTTAGGGTCGGTGTATAAGTCACAACTCTTTTATCACCAACAGTGGTAATAATCCGCGGATCCAGCTCAGCCCTTGAAGTCACTGTCGGGCCGTCAATAATACCGTACATAGTTTGTTGTTCAGCATTCGATGGATCATCCTGATTT
>JAYRUI010000478.1:0-2826 GCA_041919175.1 Rheinheimera sp.
TCCGGCTTAAAGCCAACAACTGTGTTGGCGCAGACGCGCTGGCTGGTTTTAAGTTAAGCCAGCAGCTACAAGCATATCAGCTCGCACCCACCACAGCGGTGCAACCTTTGGCAGCAAACAGCAGCCGAACTTTGGCCTGGTTTAATTGCCAGAACTTGCAGCTATTCCCTGAAACCTGACTCCGGGGTTTCACTTTTTAAGGATGAAATGTCGATGTTTTTTATAAAAACGCCAGCGAAAAAAAGCCTGCTGTTGCTGGCACTTGGTACAGCCCTGACACCGGCTTTGGCTTGTGGCCCGGATTTTCCGCAGCAACTTATCGCTAATCGCACTTTGAGTTTAACCCAATTACCTGAGCCGGTGTTTGCCAATGAAATCAGCGATTTGGCCATAAAAATCGCCACTTTACCCATTCCTGAAAAAACCTTTACCGACCAGTATGACTGGTCCAGCGACAAAACCATCAGCGCCACCAGTCAGGCGGAACAGCAGCTGCTAAAAGTAGAAGAAGCGGTGTTAGTGGCCCAAATGCGCCAGCAAACAGACGCCGATGCCGCTTTCGCCATTGGCGCGCCACTGAATGCTGAACTGAAGTTATACACAGCTGCCGCCGTTGCTTTTCAGCAACAGCACTTTAACCAGGCCGAAACTTTACTGCGTCAGGTATTGGCCTTACCTGCCGCAGAGCAACAACAAAGACGAAGCTGGGCTTTATTCAGCCTGGCGCGACTGCTGCAAAACGCAGAAAAAAGTGCACAAAACAGCGCAACTACAACTGAAGCGCTGGCGCTTTATCAGCAGTTACGACAGGAAGTAGCAGCCGGTTTAGCCGACCCTTTGCAGCTGGCGGTGGCCAGCTTAGGCGAACAGGCCAGAATTTATAAAAACAGCGGTGACTGGCAACAAGCCATTGGTTTGTATGCAGCACAGGCCGGTTATCAGGAGTCTGGCCGCGCTTCGTTATTACAACTGAGCCGCGAATTGCTGCAAATGCCGGACGAAGCACTTCAGTCACTGCTTACCCAACCGGCTGTGCCCCAGTTATTAAGCCGCTATTTGCTCACTCAGGCGACCAGCCTGAAATACAGTGATCCAGCCCTTGTCAGCCGCTTTTTAACCTTGTTAAGTGCAGAAGCCGATATCCGGCTGGCGAATGCTACAGCGCTCGCCGCAATCAGCTACCAGCAAGGCGACTTTGCGCTGGCGCAGCAATTATTAACCTATGCCAAACCAGAGCCGCTGTTTTATTGGCTGAGTGCCAAAATGGCAGTGCGAAGCAATGATCTTACCGCAGCAGCTCAGGCTTATGCCAAAGCAGCCCAGGCTTTTCCAACAGCTTTGCCTGAACCCGCACTCAGAGCAGATCCTTATGCAGCTGTGCCCATCAGCGAGCAGCTACAACGCAGTCAACAAGCCACCCAATGCCGTATTCAGGCCGAAGCCGGGGTACTGCAATTGCAACGGGGGGATTATCTGGCAGCGATGCAGCTGCTGTATCAAGCCGGTGGCGAGTATTGGCAGGACGCCGCTTATATTGCCGAGCGGGTGCTGACCACCGGGGAGCTGCAAGCTTTTGTGGATGCACAAGTACCGGCAGGCAAAATAAAGCCGGACTCTGAGTGGAATTATTTTGGCGACACCGAACCCAATACTTTACTTAGAAACCTGCTGGCCAGACGGCTGATGCGTGAGGGGCAGTATCAACAAGCGCAAGGTTATTTTGTTGACCCCACACTGCAACAACTGGCCAGGGACTATCAGCAGGCCGCCAGTCAAAGCCAACCCGACACCCTGGCCAACATGGCGCAGCGGTTTGGACTGGATATGGGTCGTATTGATAATGCCAAAGCACTGTTTCAACTGGCAACACTCAGCCGTCAGCATGGTCTGGAACTGCTGGGTTATGAAATGGCACCGGATTATCAGGTGTTTTATGGTCAGTTTGAATTTTACGGGCCTGAGCCAACCACAACGCCGGCCATTCCGGACGCTGAACAACAACGGCTGTTACAAAGCGCCGCCAAACCGGAAAAACGCTTTCACTACCGTTATCTGGCGGCAGAATTTGCCAATAAAGCCGCCAGCTTGGTGCCTGCCAATAGTCAGGCCTTTGCCGCAACTTTGTGCCATGCCAGCACCTGGTTGAATAATTCGGACCCTGCCCTTGCTACGCAATATTACCGGCGTTATTTAAATGAAGGCCCTTATGTCAGCTGGGGTGCTGACTTTGGCATCCGCTGCCCGGCGCCGGATTTTGCCAGCGCCAAAAACCGGCTTTCACAAAATAACCAGAAGTATTGGCGTCACGAGCTCAGACAAGCCAAAGGCTGGTTAGTGCCGGCCGCCGGGGTTGTGTTACTGGCGCTGGCCTTGTTGATTTGGCGTCGCAAGCGCGGTTAAAGGTATTGCTCTGAAACGGCCTTGCGCCGTTTTAGGGCTGATGCCTTACATTTGACGGCTGGCAGTTGCCAACAACAAGCAGGTTGTGGCAAAAACCGATTTACGGCACAATCGCAGCTATCGCTGCAACAGGTCTAACCAGAGAGAGAACAATGCCGCACCTGACCACTATTAAAGTTCGTGGATACCATTTAGATATTTATCAGCATGTGAATAACGCCCGCTATCTGGAGTTTTTAGAAGAAGCACGCTGGAGTTATCTGGAAGACAGTGGTGATGTCGCTTATTTTGAGCAGCTCAACCTGGCCTGGGTCATCGTCAACATCAATATTAACTACCGTTTTGCCGCCACCAACGGCCAGACCTTAGAAATTGCGACTAAATTCAGCCAAAACGGCAGTAAAAGTGCCGTTATCCATCAGGTGA
>JAYRUI010000479.1:0-2824 GCA_041919175.1 Rheinheimera sp.
CCTGAACGGTTTGGCGGGCGCGGCTCAAGTCAAACCCAGGATGAGGCTCAGGCAGGCATGGCCGCAGGCTCCATCCAGAAGGGTTCCCAGATATGGCCATCCAGGTCAGCCAGGCTGCGGCTGTACATAAAATCCAGTTTTTGCTCTGGGTTAATATCGGCAACACCACCATGTTGTTCAGCATGGCTGAGCATCAGGTCCACATCCGCTTTGCTGTTGCAATTTAATGCCAATAACACTTCATTACTGCCAGCGGGCGCTATCGGCCTGCTGGTGAAGGTGCGCCATTTTTCATGGGTGATCAACATCACATGAATAGCCTCACTCCATACCATACAAGCGGCTGTGTGGTCGGTAAAATGAGCGTTATTGTCAAACCCCAATGCCTGATAAAAAGCCATCGAGGCCTTCAGATCTTTGACGGGTAAGTTAATAAAAATCATCCGTTGTTGTTTAGTGGTCATTCGTAGGCTCCGGCTGAATGAGCAAATTGACTTTAGGTTGGCCCCGTATTCGGGATTTTTACTATGAGTGAAGTGGCAGCGCTTTGCCAGTGCAGCATCGTTTTTTACTTCATAGGCTCAGGTAGTTCAAGACTCAAAGCTCAGCAGGCAGTCAATGAACGACCAAGGTTTTGCTGCAGAACCGAACAAGAACAACAGCAGAGCCGGGCATTGCACCGAGCTGTCACCCTTGTTTGCCGCGGAGCTTGGTGGCGGGCTATCACGAGATTATTGCCACAGGCCGGTTGTTTCATCAGTGATAAATCATGTGATGAATACCAGGTGTCAGGCTAAAGTTTTAATCTGCCTGCCACAGTTCATCATCACTGGCCCACAGCTGCAGTAGCTGCGCCTGGCGGGAGAGTTGTTTGGCCTGTTGTGGCAAATCTCCGGTCAATACCGGACTGCCTTGCCAGGCTTGGCCTTTGGCGGCCGCCGCCGCTTGTTGTGCCCATTTTTTCGCAAAAGCGGCCATGGCGTCTCTGGGCTCGGCTAAATCTTCGGCGGGCAAATGGTCAAAAGGTACGGGCTGAGGTTGCACACCGGTGCTGTCGCCAGCTAACACCCAAAAGCCAACATAACCGGGATCGGCCACATCCTCCACCGCCCACAAGCCCACATAAGGCGCGGTAAACCATTCCGGCGTATCACAAATAATGCCGTGTGGCAGTTGCTGTTGTTTGACATAAGTCTCTATGGCCGCAAACTGGCTGTCACACCAGGCCCAATCTTCAGCATCATCAAATTCCATTATTTCTCCGGGTATGAGCGGTAAAAAAATGTATTGTCGGTGACTGGGTGCCACAGGGCAAGTCATTCAAATCCGATCTGCTTGTCTGGTGCATGTTGTGATGGCGGTGTAGTTAATGCTGTGATCTGCAGTGATAACCCTGAAGCTGTAAAAATAGATCCAAAGTTTTTTCAGTGGCTTAGCTCTTTTATCAGCGCTTTATTAAAAAATGTGGTTGTTTTTTGTTCAGATAAAAAATATGATAACCATCATATTATCTTGTGATGCAGGCAGCGATGAGCAAACTCAGCAAAAAAGAACAAACCCATCAGCGAATTGTCAGCACGGCCGCTGCCATGATTCGAAAAGACGGTTTTGAGAAGCTGGCTGTTGCTGACGTGATGAAACAGGTAGGTTTAACCCATGGTGGTTTCTACGCACATTTTGCCAACAGGGAAGCCTTAGTGGCTGAAGCTTTGGCTTATGCTCAGTGCAGTAGTCATCAGGTGCTGAACGAAGCGCTGACAACACATGTTGCGCTGGCAAACCCAGCGCAGCAGTCTGACAAGCAGCAGCCGTTGGCGGTTTTTATTGAACTCTATTTATCGGAGCAACACTTGTCTGGGGTAGCAGCAGGTGAAGGTTGTCCGGTTGCTGCTTTGGCTGGTGAGTTTCACCGCCTGGAAACGCAAAGTAAAGTTGTGGCAACTGAAGCGGTAACGGCGCTTGTCAGCAAACTGGCAACGCTTGGGCAGTTAACTTCAGTCCAGGCTTTTTTATTAGCCGGTGCCTTGGTTGGAGCCTTGCAACTGGCCAGAGCATTACCTTTGGAGCAGGGACTGAAATACCTGCAAAGCAGCACAATACAGCTGCAGCAAATTTTTGTAAAAACCGCTGAGCCTGCTTAACTTTGCAGGCAAAGTAAAAACAACAGCAGAATCGTCTGCTGTTTAACTTAAAATATGATAATCATCATATAAAATTGAGAGCTGACCTATGCAACTTCATAACGCTGTTGTTTTTATTACGGGTGCCAACCGCGGTTTAGGCCTGGCTTTTGCAAAACAAGCACTGGCGCAAGGTGCACACAAAGTGTATGCAGCAGCCCGCAACCCGGACAGCATACCGCTGGACGGGGTAGTGAAGGTGAAACTGGATGTGACCCACCAGGCTGATATAGAGCGGGTGGCACAGGATTATCCGGACGTCACTCTGTTAATTAACAATGCCGGCGTGGCCGAGATTGGCGGCATCATGCATACAGATGCCTCGCAGATGTTACGCCGTCAGCTGGAAACCAATGTGTTTGGTCCGCTCCAGCTGAGCCAGCAGTTTGCCCCTGTGCTGGCAGCGAACGGTGGCGGCGCTATTGTGAATGTGTTGTCTATTGCCAGCTGGATCACGGGCCCGTTGCTGGCCACTTATGCAGTGACTAAATCGGCGGCCTGGTCTATGACCAATGCTCTGCGCCAGGAGTTGCAGGCGCAGCACACCCATGTGCTTGGTTTACATGTGGGTTTTATTGATACCGATTTAACCAAAGATTTGGCCGTACCCAAAGTGTCGGCAGACTTTGTGGTTGAGACCACTT
>JAYRUI010000480.1:0-2819 GCA_041919175.1 Rheinheimera sp.
CCGGTATACAACATGCCTTTGTCGGTTTGCACCAGATACACAAACCACTGTTGCTCAGTTTGAGGGACCACCTCAGACTGGCTTTGTGGTTGTGCTGTTGGTTCTATCGGCAGGTCTTGGGTCGTTGGCAAAGGTGAAATATCCCGCAAAGGTTGATTCTGCTATACTCTGCTCGTTTTTTTGGCCGCCGTTTTCTGGCCGCTGTTGTTGGTCAGATACTGGCCAGTGCCCCAATTCAAGGAACTTTATGCAATTTGCAGATTTGGCGTTAAACGCGCCTATCTTAAAGGCAATCGCCGAACAGGGCTATCAAAGCCCAACGCCAATTCAGCAAAAAACCATACCGGTGATTTTACAAGGCAAAGATGTGCTGGGCGGTGCTCAAACCGGCACCGGCAAAACTGCCGCTTTTACCTTGCCTATATTGCAAAAGCTCAGTAGTCAGCCCAAAACAGTAGCAGCCAAACAAGTACGTTGTTTAGTGTTAACGCCAACCCGCGAACTCGCCCAGCAAGTGGCTGATAATATTGCCGCTTATGCCCGGCATTTACCGCTAAAAACGGCAGTGTTTTATGGTGGTGTTTCGATGAATCCGCAACTGGAAGCCGCTGAATGCGGGCTGGATATTTTAATCGCGACACCAGGCAGGCTGCTTGATCATATGCATCAGGGAACTATCAGCTTGTATCAGCTGGAAGTCTTAGTGTTGGATGAGGCCGACCGTATGCTGGATATGGGTTTTATTCACGACATTAAAAGGGTGATGGCCAAGTTACCACCAGAGCGGCAAACGCTGTTGTTCTCCGCCACCTTTTCCAAAGAAATCAAAGAGCTGGCAGATACCTTACTGAAAAGCCCTGAGCTGATTGAAGTGGCCACCGCCAACTCGGCCTCAGCCCAGGTGCAGCAGCTGGCGTTTCGGGTGGATTCACAACGTAAACGTGAGTTGTTATCGCATGTGATAGGCGCGAGAAACTGGCAGCAGGTGCTGATCTTCAGCCGCACTAAACATGGGGCTGACCGCCTGAGCAAACAGCTGGCGCTCGATGGCATTGAAGCGGCCAGTATTCATGGTGATAAAAGCCAGGGCCACAGAACCAAAGTGTTGCAGGATTTTAAAGACGGCAATTTGCGGGTGTTAGTGGCCACCGATATTGCCGCCCGGGGTCTGGATATTGAAGATTTACCGATAGTGGTGAATTACGATTTACCCCATGTGGCGGAAGATTATGTACACCGGATTGGCCGCACCGGTCGTGCCGGTCGTTTTGGTTTGGCGGTGACTTTGGTGACCCCGGACGATTTGCCGATGCTGACGCAAATTGAAAAGCTGATCAAACAGGTGATAGAGCAGCAGGTATTGCCTGGTTATGAGCATAATCCGAAGTTTAATCACTCCAGCAAAGCCAAAGAAGATTTGGCTGACGCCGAAGTAAAAATGAAGAAAAAAACCAGTAATAACAAAAAGTTGTCTATTGAGAAGGCCAAGCTTCGTGCTATAGCGCTTGGTAAAAAAAGGCCACAATAACAATGGCTGACATCTGACAAAGTTTTGTAAAAACAAAGGAGCCGATGGCTCCTTTTTTGTTTTAATGGGATCTGGTGTTTTTGCTGTTAACCATCCACAGGCTCAAGTGGCGTTTTCAGAATCAGCTGATAAAAAGCTAAATCCAGATAACGGCCAAACTTAAAACCAGCCTGGGTGATGGTGCCGCTGTGCACAAAACCATGTTTTTGATGCAAGGCGATACTGCCGCTGTTGCTGGCATCTATACCACCAATCAGCAGGTGATAACCCTGTTGCTCTGCGCTTTTAATCAGCTGTTGCAACATCATGCTGCCATAACCTTTACCCTGATGATCCGGGTGCACATACACCGAATGCTCCACCGAATATTTAAAAGCCGGAAATGCGCGGAAAGTGCCGTAACTGCCAAAAGCCAGCAGCTCGCCTTCAGCATTTTTTAAACCCCAGACCGGGAAATTACCGGCAGCTTTATTGGCAAACCACTGCTGCATGGTGTCCAGCGTGCGTGGTTTGTATTCGTATAAAGCTGTGGTGTGCAAAATAGCGTGGTTAAAAATAGCCAGAATGGCTTTGGCGTCTGGTTCAAACTGGCAAAGCGAAATGTGCATCTGGCTATTCCTGTAATGCTGTGCGGCTGTGTTAACTGCGGTAAAGGGTTTTGATTAAATGAAAACCAAATTGGGTTTTCACCGGGCCATGGACTTCCAATAATGGCTTTTTAAACACCACATCGTCAAAAGGTTTTACCATTTGACCGGCACGGAATTCACCTAAGTCGCCGCCTTTTTTGCCGGAGGGGCACAAGGAGTGTTTTTTGGCAAGCTCATGAAAATTAGCGCCTTTGGCTAATTGTTGCTTCAGGTTTTGGGCTTCTTCCTGGGTTTTTACCAGGATATGACAAGCACAGGCTCTGGCCATTCTGTAACTCCTACCACTGTATTTTGGCGCGCAAAAGCAACGCGGCCGCGCATTTTAATGGAAAAGTTGCAGCAGCAACAGCATCTGTTTAGACCAGTTTTGACCTTTTGCCATTGACAGCCATCAGCAAATATTAGTAAAGCTATGTTTTATAACTATAAAAAGGAGAGTTCTGATGTTGAAGTGGTTGTTAAGAATTTTTGGGGTAGCACTGTTGCTGGTGGCAGGTTTTGCCATCAACGCGATTTGGTTTAAACCCATATCCAGCCGGGTGTTTTATGAGCGGGTATTTCTGGAATACGGCCTGCAAAGCCCGGAGCTGTTAACCCAGCTGCGCTTATTAGAAAGCTTTGGTTTACGTTCGCACAATGCC
>JAYRUI010000481.1:0-2818 GCA_041919175.1 Rheinheimera sp.
CGCTACGGCATTGACGTCAGTTTTGTTGATATGACGGATCACGCGGCTGTTGCGGCGGCACTCAAACCTAATACCAAAATGTTGTTTGCTGAAACGCCGATTAACCCGAATCTGGTGGTGTTGGATCTGGAGTTTTTGGGCAAGTTTTGTAAAAAGAACGGCATTATCTCTGTGATAGATAACACCTTTTTAACGCCGTTATTGCAGCAACCAGCCCGTTATGGCATCGACATTGTGCTTCACAGCGCCACCAAATATCTGAACGGACATGGTGATTTGGTAGCCGGTATTATTGTGTCTGATGCGGAAAAAATTCAGACCATTAAACTCACCACACTCAAAGATATGGGCGCAACCATCAGCCCGCATGACGCCTGGCTGATTATCCGTGGCCTGAAAACATTGTCGGTGCGGATGGAGCGTCACTGCGCCAATGCCCAGCGTGTTGCACAATATCTGGCACAACACCCGGCCATTGATACCGTGTATTACCCGGGGTTACCTGATCATCCGGGGCACCGTTTTATCGGTACACAAATGAAAGCCGCCGGTGGTGTTTTGGCTTTTGAAATTAAAGGCAGCCTGGATGATGGCCGTTACTTTATCAATCAATGCCAGTTACTCAGCCTGGCAGTAAGCCTTGGAGATGCAGAATCGCTTATTCAGCATCCGGCTTCGATGACCCACAGCCCATACAGTGCAGAAGAACGTCAAGCGGCAGGCATCAGCGACGGTTTAATTCGCATATCTGTTGGCCTTGAACATGTGGAAGACATTATCGCAGACTTGTCGCAAGCACTAGTAAAGATGCAAGGACAGCAGAAATAACTGATTAATATCAGTTGTTTAATTCTGTACTCATGGTCAGCTGTATAAAAATAATTACAAAGCGTCAGTGCCAATTTCACCTCCAACGATTAACAGCCGGATCCCAATCATCTAGGATCCGGCCATCAAAGCCCACCGTCAGAGTTCAGGGCTTCTCAAAATCAACAGGTCGTAACATGAGTAAATATGTGTCAAAACAATCCGACGCCAATGGCTTTATTGCCTGGTCGGCGGAAGAAAATGAAATCTGGAGTGCACTGATTGCCCGTCAGTTATCCTGCATCAAAGGCAAAGCTTGTGATGAATATATGGCAGGCCTTGATAAATTAAACTTACCTACCGACCGCATTCCGCAGCTGGAAGAAGTGAGCAAAGTGCTGCGCGCCACCACAGGTTGGGAATGTGCTGAAGTGCCGGCGCTGATTAGTTTTGACCGTTTTTTTGAACTGCTGGCCAATAAAAAATTTCCGGTGGCTACTTTTATCCGCAGCAAAGAAGAATTTGATTATTTGCAGGAGCCGGATATTTTCCACGAAATTTTTGGTCACTGCGCTATGTTAACCCATCCGGATTTTGCTGAGTTTACGCATATCTACGGCAAGTTGGGTTTAGCGGCCAGCAAAGAAGACAGGGTTTATCTTGCGCGTTTGTATTGGTTCACTATTGAATTTGGCTTGTTGCAAACTGAAGATGGTTTGCGTATTTATGGGGGCGGTATTTTATCGTCGCCGGGCGAAACCCAATATGCTATGCACTCAGATATACCGGAGCGTAAAACGCTGGATGTGGTGGACGTGCTCAGAACGCCATATCGTATCGACATCATGCAGCCTATTTATTTTAAAATTAATAAAATCCGCGACTTATTCGATATCGCTCATTTAGATTTAATGAGCTTGGTACAACAGGCCAGAGCGCTTGGCATGCATACACCAAAATTCGAACCCAAACAGAAAAAAGCCAGCTAAGCGCCGGTATTTGCCAAATTAACAAGGATAAAACGAGAACTGTCATGACTGAACTAGCTGTAATGAAATGTGAAGCCTGCCGTGCCGACGCGCCAAAAGTGTCAGACGCTGAATTGCCGGAGTTAATGCGTCAGTTGCCGGATTGGGTGCCCGTGGTGCGCGATGGCATTTTGCAACTGGAGCGCAGCTACAAGTTTAAGAACTTTAAACTGGCCTGGGCCTTTCACAATAAAGTGGCCGAAATGGCAGAAGCTGAAGGTCATCATCCGGCGTTATTGCTGGAGTGGGGCAAGCTGACAGTCACCTGGTGGTCGCATTCGATTAAAGGTTTGCATAAAAACGATTTTATTTGTGCCGCCAAAACTGACCAGTTATTGGCTGACTAACAACCTTTAAAATCCGACTTAAAAGCTGCTTCGGCAGCTTTTTTTATCGCAGCAGCAAAATTGTTCACATTAGTTTACAAAAATACTGGTCTGTCTCGCGCCGGATGCCGTATTATGAAGTAACCCCATCAGTAAAAGGTGCGAGAGGCAATGCGTTTAGAAATCCACTGCCAGGATCGGCTTGGCATAGCGCAGGAAGTTCTGAATATTCTGGTGCATTATCAGATTGATTTACGTGGTATCGAAGTCGACCCGGTGCTGGGTCGCATGTATGTGGCTTTCCCAACAGTCGATTTTGAAAAGTTTCAGGAGCTTATGGCGAAAATTCGCCGTATCCCCGGCGTGGATGATGTAAAAACCACCGCTTTTTTACCTTCCGAGCGTGAACACAATGAGTTGTCGACGCTGCTAAAAACCTTGCCTGATGGTGTGATTGCCATCGATACCAAAGCCAATGTCACCATTATTAACGAAGCTGCTTTGCAGGCTTTATCTGTGGCTGCTGCCGATGTGGCAGGGCAGTCGTTGATGAATATGGTGAAGGGTTTTAACTTTTTACGCTGGCTGGAAAGTGACGATGTGCTGGCGCAAACGCGCCGGCTCGAGCTGCACGGTAAAAGATTTATTGCCGACATT
>JAYRUI010000482.1:0-2814 GCA_041919175.1 Rheinheimera sp.
GCTGTTGCCAGCATCAGGTAAGGCACCTGCACTGCCGCAGCTTCCTGCGCTTTAAATTCAGCGGTGCCTACTTCAGCAGTAGCGGCAGCCAGAATCAACAGACCACCAAACCAAGGAGCAATAGTGGTGCCAAAAGAGTTAAAAGCCTGAGTCATGGTTAAACGGCTGGACGCAGTTTCTGCTTTACCAAGGGCCGTGACATAAGGGTTGGCCGCTACCTGCAAAATAGTGATACCAGATGCCAATACAAACAGTGCCCCCAGAAATAACGGGTATTGCTGCAGCGACGCGGCCGGATAAAACAACAAACAACCGATAGCCGCAATAATAAGGCCGATCACAATACCCCGCTGGTAACCGGCTTTTTTCACCAGCATACCGGCCGGTATGGACACCATAAAATAAGCACCAAAAAAACAGAACTGGATCAACATGGCCTGGGTGTAGTTCAGGTCAAATACGTTTTTCAGATGCGGAATTAAAATATCGTTTAAACAGGTAATAAAACCCCAGATAAAAAACAAAAACGTCAGGCTGGTCAGAGCAAAATTATAATTTTGTCCTGCTTCGCCCTGCGCTGCGCTTGCGCTGGTCGGTGTGGTTACTGACATACAATTTCTCTTGTTATGGTGTGTCTATCCTGTGATGTACCCAGTGTGCGTTTTTGCAGTTCTCTCCCCTGCCAGGCATGACTGCCAAGGCCTGCGCGCACAATAAGCTGCTTGTACTATACGCGGCAGTTGCCGTATTGCAAAGCACGGCACCTTGCATACGTATGTAATTTTTCAACAAAGTTGCCAAGCCAACAGCTTGAGCAAAGTTTGTTTTATATCAAATTTCGTCCGGAAAATGAGTCATACCTCCATTGTTCTTTGATCCAGCCCAAAGTTTTTTATCTGCCAAAGCGCACAATGCCCGCAGTTGCAAAGACGCACAAATCCCAAGGAAAACAAAGATGAAAACAGCTATCAGCGCCATTGTTCTGGCTATCGGAACTCTTTCAGCAGCCCCTGCTTTTGCCGGCTTTTCTGTGAATGTAGGTGCCATCAATGTTGCGCCAAACGACAGCAGCAGCTCGCTCAATGTCGTGGAACAAGTGGCGGCATTACCGGCAGGTTCAACTTCGGTTGCAGTGAATAACAATACCCAGCTGGGTTTAACACTGGATTACAGCATCAACAAAAACTGGACAGTGGAACTGATTGCCGCCACCCCTTTTAGCCACGACATTGAAGTGGAAGGCTCTGCCATTGATGGTCTGGACATCGGTAATACCAAACATCTGCCACCGACATTGCTGGCGCAATATCACTTTGATTTAGGTGACAGCAAGTTTGACCCTTTTGTCGGTGTCGGTCTGAACTACACCAAGTTTTTTGATTCATCTGCTTCCGGTACCTTAAAAAGTACGCTGCAGGCGCTGAAAGTTACAACAGCCTCTGATGATGTAGATTTGAAGCTGGACGACAGCTTTGGTTTAGCTCTGCAGGCCGGTGTGAACTATCAAATCAACTCAAACTGGGGCGCCCATTTTATGATGAGTAAAATGGACATTGATACCACAGGCGAAGTGAAAGTGAATGGCACCATCATCCAAAGCGTTGACGTACAAATTGACCCGCTGGTGGTGATGGTTGGCGTACGCTGGACTATGTAATGGACCAGGTAATGGACCAGTAACCAGCATTTACAGACGACAAATAAAAAACAGCGGCATCAGCCGCTGTTTTTCTCTGCGAAAGCAACCATAAAAAAACCAGCCGCTGCTGGTTTTTTATTATCACGCATCGGCGCTATTGCCGCTGCAACTCACGCCAGCCTGGCATTAACCCAGCCAGACCCGACCGTTGCGGAACATCCGCATCCACGGGCTGTCTTCCTGCCACTCGTCCGGATGCCAGCTGTTGCTGACGGCACGGAACACCCGCTCCGGGTGCGGCATCATAATAGTGACGCGGCCATCGGTGGTGGTGAGTGCTGTAATACCATTTGGCGAACCATTCGGGTTATTCGGGTATTGCTGCGTGACCTGACCATAGTTATCAACAAAACGCAGCGCGACAGTACCGCTTTGCTCAGCCGCCGTTAAAGCTGAAGCGTTGGCAAATTCAGCATGACCTTCACCATGAGATACCGCGATTGGCATTTGTGAGCCAGCCATGCCAGCCATCAGTATCGACGGGCTTTGTTGCACTTGCACTAAGCTAAAACGTGCTTCAAAACGGTCTGATTTATTACGCACAAAACGTGGCCATAAATCGGCCCCCGGGATCAGCGATTTCAGGTTTGACACCATCTGACAACCGTTACAAACGCCTAAAGTAAAGGTGCTGTCGCGTTCAAAGAAACGGGCAAACTCGCTGCGGGCTTTGTCGTTAAACAGAATAGACTTGGCCCAACCTTCACCGGCGCCTAAGACGTCACCGTAAGAGAAACCACCACAAGCTACTAAACCGTTAAATTCTTCCAGGCCTCTGCGACCCGACAGAATATCGGACATATGCACGTCAACCGCGGTAAAACCAGCGCGGTTAAAAGCAGCCGCCATTTCAACGTGCGAGTTTACACCCTGCTCACGCAGCACTGCGATGCGTGGTTTGGCACCTTTGAGGATATAAGGCGCAGCCACATCTTCATTTAAATCAAAGCTTAACTTCACGTTTAAGCCCGGATCCTGTTGATCTGACTTGGCATCAAACTCTTGTTTGGCACAATCCGGGTTATCCCGCAGCGCCTGCATCTGATAAGTGGTTTCAGCCCAGATTGAACGTAAACGGGTGCGTGAATCGCTGAAAATGACGTTGCCAGCACGTT
>JAYRUI010000483.1:0-2811 GCA_041919175.1 Rheinheimera sp.
GCTGGTTTGGCCTTCGTTCGCCGCTTTGATGGCATCTTTAATACGTGCTCTTTCAGATCCTGAATGTTCAAACCAAAAGGTGTCCCACATTTTCCGATGCAGTACATCCGACAATTCAATGCCTGCTGCTTTTAACGGTGGACTGTTGGCATCAATCAAGGTGCCATCCGGCGTCAGGATGCCAACAAAAGCAAACAGGCTGTCGAGCACTTTGCGTAATCTTTTTTGGCTTTGTTGTTGAGCCAGCTCCAGCTGTTTTAACACGGTTTGGTTTTTCGCCACTACAGCAACGGCATTCACCTGGCCTTCGGATATGGAGACAGGAAAATAACTACACAACCAGTCGCTGTTCTGATCAGGAACCGCAGGGGTTGGGGCTGAAACGGCAAAATTTAATCTGGCTTCACCTGTTTGCAATACTTTGTGAATTACAGGTGCGATGTCGGGCGCAAGGTCTGGCAACATTTGCCAGACCGTTTGCCCCAGATGCTCTTCGATGTCATGACCGTTAAAGTCGGCCAGTGTTTGATTAATAGCAAGATAACGAAGTTCGGTGTCAAGTAAGGCAATGCCGGTAGGGATATGAGGTAACAACAAATCAAAAGCTTGTGCTTTTAAGGCTGTCAGATCCTTCTTTGAAATAGCCACTCGGTTTAGTCCAGTCAACTGAGACGCAGGCTTAAACCGTAGTTTATAAATTGGGGAAACTCAAACCACAATATGGCTATTGTCAGCGACTTTTAAACTGCCAGCGGTGGTTGCTGGCAGTCTGGATTTATCGGATAAAACAGCGGATTTAATCAGCGAGGTAATAGTCTACAGTGGCAACTACCCGCACTTTTTTGATATGGGGTGTGCTGCTATCGCGGTCGCTGATACTAAACTGCCCCTGATTTGCTTGTTTAATTTTACCTACTCTGCTGTTGGAATCGGCGGCAAACTTTTCGGCTACTTCACGGGCGTTGCGGGTGGCTTCTTCAATCATCTGCGGTTTGATATTGTTCAGGCCGGTAAACAGAAATTCGGCTTTGCTGTCATAGTCCTGGCCGGCAATGGCAATGCCGTTTTTACTCAGCTCCAGCAGCTTTTGCATAGCACCATGCGCCATATCCACATTGGTGCTGTAAACGGTCACAATAGAACTGGCTGTAAAACGCGGTTGATTGGGATTGCCATCGTTGTAACCGGCCTGACGATCAACAAAGGCCGGTACTGACACAGAAATTTCTTCGTCGGTAAAACCATGTAGTTTTAAAAAGGCGATCACCTGCTCGTTTTTCTTTTCGACGCTGCTCACCAATGCTGTCAGCTCTGTACCAACGTCGTTAAATTTAATCGGCCAGATCACAGTGTCGGCGGCAATATCACGTTCCGACAGACCTTTGACCTGCACAGTGCGCTCGAGTGATTTAATCGACATCAGTTGTTGGCCGAGGGTGTAAGCCCCTGCGATAGTGCCCAGGGTAAAAAACGCACCTAAAATCCAGGCGTGACGTGATGTTGTGTTCATTGAAAGCTCCGTGCTGAATAAATTGCGGTTATTGTGCTGTGAACCGGTGAATTGCAGATGAACCAGAGAGAAAAAAGCTCAGACAATATATCTGAGCTTTTTGTTTTACACATGAAGGTTAATATTTTGCCCGAGGTTGCCAACTGCTGCCGGGGCCGCTGCTGCCGGAGCAGAGGCTATGGCACTTTGCAGTAGTTGCATTGTGATTTTCCCTTCCTGTACTTGCTGAGACTTCGCTAAAGCGACGCCCAGTAACTCGTAGCTTTGGCTTAATGCCGCGCCACCGATGCCTTCAGTCATAGATCCTCCCATGCCAATACATCATTTTGTTGTCGGCATTTTGCCGTAAAACTTAAGTGTTATTTTTCCAGTATGGCAGAAGTGATTGTTTTAAGACTGTATTTAGTTGTTATGGATCTCAGTGTTCAGTTATTCAAGGCAATAAAAAGCCCTGCATTGGCAGGGCACTTTAAAGAAAGCGGCAGCTTGTTGCAGCTTCAGGACAATTGTACCAATGCCGTTGGGCTGGCTTTAAGCTGCGAAGGTGACAACACAGGTGTTAAAGGGCGTACCGGACGGGTAGGGCCTTTTTTCATGGTGCCTTTGATCATCGGCTCCGGTGCTGGTGGCAGTTTGCCAAGTTTGGCGGCCAGGCCTTGTTGAATATCAGCCACTGTATAACCTGCTTTAATTTTCATTCTGATATAAGGAATTCCTGAAGCTTCCAGAGCGCCGCTGACAAACCAGTCCGGTATGGCTTTATGGCCTTCTTTACTGGTGGTGTTGGCCAAGTCGACCACGGCCACTATGCTCATGTCGGTGCTGTCGCAAAGTACATAATCCAGGTACTTGGCATTCAGTTTTAACATGGCAGCTCTTCGGGTTTTGTTGTCGGCGTTACTTTTTAATTCCAGAATATCGGCAAGTTTTACTCTGTTAATAATTTTGTATTTATCACCTACAGCTTTTTCCAGCAGTACAAGGAAACTACGTTCCACGGGAGTAAATAGCTGATTACGTTTGGTAAAAGGGAAGGGGTTGCCATGATGGATCAGACGATTAACGACTAATGCGGCAATCACAGCTAACAGCACCAGTAATAAGATAATAAATTCCATAATGACCTCTGACAAAATTTTGACGTTGTATCCGCAGATCCAATCTTTATCGCGGTTGAGCGTTCAATCCTTTGCAGAAGTTGTGCCATCACATTAGAGTATTTACTCTTATTATCATTTTTTAAAATGATATCAGCCATTGTTGCCATTAATGGCAGTGATAACGCCATTTGACTTATATTC
>JAYRUI010000484.1:0-2796 GCA_041919175.1 Rheinheimera sp.
ATAAAAAAGCTGCCGTTGGCAGCTTTTTTATTGTTTAAAGACTCTATCAACAACTTAAAACCCAATTTTACTGTTAAATCGTCGTACTGGTCACAGCGGCAACCCGCATCACAGACTGCAGTTTATGGTGCTATTTTCCCGGTTTTTTCCGGCTCTTTCGCTGCCACTGAACCCCGCTGCTCCGGTAATGCCTGCAACGACTTCACTTGCTTTTTATTGCCAGGCGCAAAAGCACTTGGCATCACTTCAATACCTAATTTACGACCCAGTTTTACAATTAACGGAATGGTAATAGGGGCAAAAGGTAAGATGGCAAAAATGCCCAAACCTGTGGCGCGCAGCACATCTGCCAGCTGATTGTTGGCAACCGCAAGATCCGCTTTGCTGGCTTCACCGGATAAATAATTCTGGTAAATACGCAACATTTGGCGGGTTTCCGCCTTTTCCTGCGACAACGCTGTTTTTAACCGGATCATGCTAAAACGGATCCGGATCATACTTTTGCGACGTTGTAACCGCAGCACCCTGATCGGTGCTTTATGCAGATGGCGTAGCAGCCCCATACCGATCCCCGTTGCTTAACCCGGCACGCTGCACCTTGCAGCCTTATAACAAAACTATAGCGCTATTATCCGCCGCCAGCCGATGAAACAACAGCGCTATTTTCACCATCTTTAGTCGTAGACAGGCAACACAGAGTTGCCTCAAAGAGACTGCTATTTTGACAAACAACGCGCAAGTGAAGTGAAATTTAAAATTAAAATCAGATATTTAGTAGCAACACGTGCGCTAAGCCGGGCTGTACCACCCGGCGGCTGCGGTGAGGGAAATCACGGTGAGGAAAAAGCCAGCGCCGGGCCAGCAGCAGGCACAGTCCAGACACCATCATCCCTGCTATGCAAAATGCGTTTTTTGGTTTTACGCGCTGCCGCTAAAAACACAGCGGCAAAACATATCGCCATGCCATCAACCCCCATAGTTGCTACTGCGGTGTGCCACTGCGCTTGTTGCCATGCCAGATAAACAGTAGCCACCGGCAATAACAGACAAAACAAAGACAACAGCAACAGCCCATGATACGCAGCAAGCGCAGCACCACGCCAAAAACTGTAACCAAGGAACAGTACAAAGCCCAGATAATAACAGCTCAAATAGGCGTAATTGACATTGGCAAGCACAGGCCCCAACAACTTACCCAGCAACATCGTCAGCGCCACTGCCAGCATAGAACCCAGACAAACACCAATAGTCAGCGCTGCCATCAGATGGCAACTACGGCCTGGCCCTGTGCTTTTTTTCATCCGTTTATCCAGCCATAACAAATTACCGCTATAAAACAAAAATGCCCCCAAAAGCCCCATCACAAAATAACCCCAACGGCCAAACTCACCGGCATAGGTACCAAAATGCAGGGAAAACAAGCCCAACACAAAGTTACTGTAACTGGCGCCCTTTGCATTAGAAAAGGTAAAAGGCTGAATTTTCAGCGTATAAGGCTGCATAAACAGGTAGTCCGCCTCTGGCCCACGCATCATGCTATTTGGGTTGACCATTTGCACTGTCAGCGCTGGTGCCGGGCTGTTTAACCGCATAAAACTCAGTTTTACCGGCTGATGCTCTGGGCTATAAGCTTTGGCCGCTTCGATATGTTGGCTAAGCGCTGGCAGGCTTTTTATATCAAAGGTCTGGCTGCTGCGGGGAGGTGGTTGAAACAAGGCTTTGTCACCATAAAACACGCTGATGCCATCGTAAATCAGGTCGTGAAACGCAAAACCAATGACAGTCCAGGCAATCACAAAATGAAAAGGCAAACTGGCAATACCCACCAGATTATGGCTGTCGAGCCAAAACCGGCTGGCGCCTTTCTCTTTTCGCAATGCAAAAAAGGTTTTAACCAGTGTGGGCAATAACACCACCACACCGGACACTAACGCCAGAAAATACAACACAGCGGCAATACCCAGCAGATAAACACCGGCCTGATCATGGCCAATTTCACCGGCAATACCGGCACCACGGTGCAGATAATCAATCAAGTCAGCAAACTGGTTTTCATAATGTTCGGTTTTTTGTAATTGCCCAGCTTCATCAAGCCGCAGCTGCACCAGTTTGTTATCCATATGCAAATCACGGGCACTGCCCTGGCTATACCAGCTCAGTACCGCCTGAGATTGTTGCAAATCCAGCTCAAAACCCGCTGCCATTTCTTTGCTATACAGAGCTAAAGATTTATCTAACAACAATTGCCATTCTGCTAACGGAGCTGCACCTTGCTGCGACTGAAGCATGCCTGGCGTTGGCGGTGCTATCCACTGCTGTAATTCATGTTTAAACATGGTGAGGCTACCGGCGTAAAAACCGATAAACAGCAACAGTCCGGCGCTGATGCCGGTCCAGGTGTGTAAACTCTGATAAATCCGTAAAATGTCAGCCCTGACTTTCATGCCAAACTCCGTAATAAAAAGAACAGGGCGTATAACAGCACTGCAATACTGCCCAACACCAGCCAGGCTTGGCGCGCCGAGTTAAATAAATACACCAGCGCAAAAATACCAAGCCAGATAGGGGTAAATAACCACATCTGAAACTGGGTTTTGTCTGCCGAATTGATATCGCCTGGGCCATACCAGGCGTAAAAACCAATACACCCAAAAGCAATCGCAAGTCCTGGCAACAAAGCCGCCAGCGTTTTACCCAGCCAATCCGGCTGCATCGTTTTTTTCTGTTGTTCAGCGGCCATGGTGTTGTTCCTTTTTCATCAAAGTGAAAAGCGGCACTAACATCAGCAGCAACATG
>JAYRUI010000485.1:0-2790 GCA_041919175.1 Rheinheimera sp.
CCACCGTTGATACCAGTGAATTTAAACTGGTTTCCAGCTCACCTGCAGCAGCATAAGATTTAGGAAAACGGGTGCTGGCATTGCGAACATCGGTAAAATCCAGAATAAGCGAAGCTGCATCGTCTGAATTGCCCTCCAAATCAGACAGTTTGTTGTCCATTTGGTCACGTAAAGTCAGGCTCTTTTTCAGTGCTGCAAAAAGTTCACTGCTGGTTGGAATAAACTCTTCGTAAGCCGAGCTCACCTGTTTAAAACTGGCAGCCAGTTCTGGTTCAGCGGCAACTACTGACTGCAGTGATTTTGCGGCTGCGTCGTACAAAGTTTTTTCAGTCTGAAATTGACCTTCCAGAGTCGCCACATTTTTTACTTCATCAGCATAATAGGCTTGCAGGCTTACTTTGCTCATTTTTACAAATTCGCTTTGTAAGGTTGCACTGTTTTCAAGAGCAGGAATAGAGATGGTATTTACCTGACTGGTAGAGTCACTGATATTACTCAAACTGATGTAAGACGTGATACCGATGAACAACAACAGCAGTGAAATAACACCAAAGCCACCTACAATTCGCAGTGCTACAGTTAACTTCATATGGAACTCCCAACGGGTTTTTAATTAGTCGCGCAAATGTGCGGCTGCTCGGCCTGACGACCAATATGTCTTGCAAAAAACGACTGTATTATAGTTGTTTTTTATATCCAACAACACTATAACGCCGTTGAGATTCAATACAATAGGCCGTCAAAGAATTACCCCAGACACAACCTGTGTCAAGCGCGTGGATGGCGTCCACGTCGCATATTCCCTGCAGTGCAGCCCAATGACCAAAAAAAATGGTAGGGTGCGGCTCATCGCGCCAAAACTCGAACCAGGGGATCAGGTTCGGGTTTGCAGACACTTCGCCTTTTTCTTTTAATTCCAGCCTGCCATCGGCCAGACAATAACGCATCCGGGTACAGCTATTGATGGTAAAACGCCATTTTGCCGCTTTGTTATCGGCATCCTGCCATAAATCGGGTTGATTGCCATACATCCGGCTAAATAACGAAGGGGCGTCCTGTAGCAGATTCTGACTGACGTCCGCAGCTGCTTCCAGTGCAGTCGCCAGACTCCAGCCAGGCGCAAGCCCGGCATGTACCAGCATCAATTGTTCGCTGGCGTCATAGTGGATCAGTGGTTGCTGCAGCAGCCAGTCTGCCAGTTGATGTTTATCCGGCGCCTGTTGCAGCTCGAGCAGCTGATCTGCGGCGGTAATTTTGCCATAACCGTGCAGCGACGCCAAAAAATTCAGGTCGTGGTTACCCAGCACTGTGATGGCGTTATCTGCCAGATCACGCACAAAACGTAAGGTTTGCAGTGACTGAGGACCGCGGGCGATTAAATCACCACAAAACCACAGTTGGTCGCGGTCGGCATTAAAATTGATTGTTTTTAGCAGTTGTTGCAGTTGTTCATAGCAGCCCTGCACGTCCCCAATCACATACCTTGGCATATCAGTTCAGAATGTTCGGCACGGCCAGCCGGAACACCGGAATAGGCGCATGAAATTGTTCGCCGTCAGCAGCTTTCATTTCGTAGTGGCCTTGCATCGTGCCGACCGGTGTTTCTAACACTGCACCGCTGGTATAGCTGTAACTGCTGCCCGGCTCCAGCTGCGGCTGTTCACCCACCACACCGTCACCATAGACTTCAGAATTTTTACCGTTGGCATCGGTAATAGACCAATAACGGCGCAGCAACTGCACTTTTTGCGGGCTGTCGTTCTGGATAGTGATGGTATAGGCAAACACAAAACGATGTGCTTGTTCATCGGATTGATTTTCGATGTAAAAGGTCTCTACCCGGATTGGAATTGAATACTGCTGTGTCATTTTGTGCTATCCGGTTGTTCTGATAACCACTTGGCAATGCGGATAAATTCACTGACCGGCAGTTGTTCCGGCCGAAGTGATGGATCTATGCCCAAAGCTTCAATCTGTTCTGCTGTGGCGAAGTTGCTGAAGCAATTACGCAAAGTTTTCCGGCGTTGGTTAAAAGCTTCCAGACAAACCCGGTTGAGCACTGCAACAGGCACACCCTGGCGTTCGCTGTCATCTTTAGGGATTAACCGCACCACGGCCGAATCTACTTTAGGCGCAGGCTTAAATGCGCCTGGGCCCACTTCAACGACCGGCATAGCGTGGCAAAAAAACTGTGTCATCACACTTAAGCGGCCATAGGTTTTAGAACCATGACCTGCAGTCATGCGCTCTACCACTTCTTTTTGCAGCATAAAGTGCATGTTTTCAATGTGATTGGTGAATTCAAACAGATGAAACAGTAGTGGGGTAGAGATGTTGTATGGCAGGTTACCAAAAATCTTCAGTTTGCCACCATCTGGAACCAGGGTGCTGAAATCAAACTTCATCGCATCACCCTGATGGATGGTCAGCTTGTCTGCCAGCACCGGATGTTCACGCAGGCGCTGCGCCAAATCGCGGTCGAGCTCAACTACTGTTAAATGGCCTGATCGTTCGGCGACAGGCTCAGTCAGTGCGCCAAGGCCTGGGCCTATTTCAACCAGATGTTCACCCGGTTTTGGCGCTATGGCTTTAACAATACGTTCAATGACCACTGGATCATGCAGGAAGTTCTGGCCAAATCTTTTACGGGCGGTGTGGCCTAAATGTACTTTATCATTCATGGGGTAAATTCGATTGATTTGCTAAAAATATCGCCTGATCAAGGGCATGCAGCATACTGCCAGCGTCGGCTTTACCGCTGCCGGCTAAATCCAATGCAGTGCCGTGATC
>JAYRUI010000486.1:0-2772 GCA_041919175.1 Rheinheimera sp.
CGGAATAAAAAAGCGCCATCGCCTTCAGTGCGCTGCTCCGGCAATAAAAACAGCTCATTCACCACTTCAACCATGGCGTTGCTGGAGCGGAAATTGGTGTCCAGTGAATAGTGCCGCGGCGCTGTAGCCTGTTTGGCGCTTAAATAAGTGTAAATATCAGCACCACGAAAGGCGTAAATGGCTTGTTTCGGGTCGCCTATCAATAACAAAGCACAGTCTTGCCGGTTGTGCAGCGGCTGGTAAATTTCAGAAAAAATCTGATACTGCACCGGATCTGTATCCTGAAATTCATCAATCAATGCCAGCGGAAACTGTGCCCGCACCCGCTCCGCCAGCTGCGCGCCTCTGTCACTTTTTAAGGCTTTGGCAAAACGGCTTAATAAGTCGTCAAAACCAAACACGCCCTGCTGTTGCTGGGCGTCGGCAAAACGTCGCTGGCACCAGGCCAGCGCGTGCTGGCGCAGGGACTCCTGACAATCGGCTAAAGCCGCGAGTTCGGCCCTGAGCGCCTGCACTGCTGCAAAAGCCGGATGCTGTAAAGGTTCACCTTTGCAGGCATCGGCAATACCGTCGGGTGTTAACCTGTTCCAGCCACTTTCTGACAGTTCAGGTTTGATGGCGTCCGGTGTATTGGCCCAGGTCGCCAACGCGCCCAGCCAGTTTTGTAAATAATCATCCCGTAGTTTAGTGCCGTTCAGCTGTTTGGCTTCGCGTGCTTTGGCAAACAGCAAAGGTAGCTCAACAAGCCACTGTGCCCAGGGTGCTTTTAATCGCGCCAGCGTGGTTTTGCGCTCAAGTTGTTCATCTGCAATCAGCTGCTGTGGATCTTGTGCTACAGGCCAGGCAGGGTCGTTCCAGACCACACGCAGTGCCTGCAATAAGGCCGCAGGTGTGGCAAAACACTGCTGATAACGGAAATAACGCTCTTGCGCTAAGGCATACACAAAACTGCGCCAATAATCTTCCACCACTTCATTTTGTAACGCCGATTGGTCTGTGCTCAGCTCTTCGGAAAAACTGCTGCCACTGTCAAAGGCATATTCCGCCAGCATCCGGTGACACCAGCTGTGGATCGTGGAAATAGCGGCCTGATCCATCCACTGGCAGGCCAGCTCGAGCTGCATGGCACATTGTGGCCATAACGCCTCGGCAAAACTTTGCGCCAGCTGTAATAACAAAGGATCAGCGTCTGTCACTTCCCGGCGAAAATAACGGGCGGCATGGCTTAACCGGGCGCGGATACGCTCAGTGAGCTCCCCTGTTGCCGCTTCGGTAAAAGTCACCACCAGAATATGCGGTGGTAATAACGACGCCAGCCTGGTATCAGCACTGTGAGTTTTTTCGTCTTGCTGAATATCAGAACTTTGCGGATCCGCAATACCCTGATGCCCTAGCACAGCCCTTAAATACAAAGCGGCAATGGTATAGGTTTTGCCGGTACCGGCACTGGCTTCAATCAGCGCGCTGCCGCTTAACGGCAGGCTGAATAAATCAAGGACAGCAGGGGCTGCAGCAATGTTTTTGTCTATCATCAGCCACGCTCCATAATGCCGTTTTTCAGCAGGTATTGTCGCAGCGGTTGGTATAAAGCCGTCGCCACTCTGGCCATTTCACCTTGTTGCCACAATGCTGCAAAATCCGGATAAGCCCTTGCCAGATAACGGTTACGCTCAACCCTGCCACTGCTAAAGCCATCCCCTTCATAGAGTTTTTGTAATTGCGCTGTGGTTTTATCCGGCAGCGGCGCATCAACACTCAGCTCCGCCTGCAACCAGAGACAAGCGCTGTGTAATTCCACCGGGATGGGCCTGTTTAAACTTTCGCTGAGCCAATGGCACAACTCTGCCAACAGCTGCTGTGCCTGTTGTGGTTCCAAGGGTGGCAAGGATAAATCGGCGTCGACCGCCAGCAAACGAACTTGTAGCTTGTAACCATTGGCCGAACTGAATAACTGCTGCAACCAGGGGCCAAGTAACTGAGCATATTGCAATTGTTTGTTTTTATACAAAGCACCTACCAGCCATTGATACTGCACTAAAGCCGCGTTTTTATCGACCTGATCAGCCGCTGCGGCTGCGCCAATTTGCCGCACGCCTCTTAACCAGTCGCCACAGCGCTGCGCACCATGCGCAAACTCAAGCCAGAGTGGCGACAACAGCGTTGTGTGCTCTGACGCCAACAACGCCTGATACGCCTCGGCCTGCGGCGCCAATAATTGGCTGAATTGTTGTTGCAACAACACAGCAGCACCACCAAGCGGCAATAAGCCTTCCTGCGCCACCCGTTGCAGCTCCTCTGCCAATGCCTGCTGCCAGTTCTGTCCGGCATCAATAGCGGCCAACAAATGTTGTTGCAGCCGTTGCTGCAATTGCCAGCGCTGTAGCGGGTCAAGACTAAAATCTTCGCTGCCGGGCAGGCTGTTGTGATTTTCCTCCAGCAATACTTTTAAGCGCTGGCGAAAGAAAAACTTCACCGGATCTTTCAGCCAGCCTGCCAGCCTGCTGAAATCCCAAAGCGGTAGTTCATCCGGCAATAACAGCTGGTCTGGTTGTTGCGCCGCGGTGTCTATGGCTGGCTTTTGATGCAGCGCCAGCCATTCGTGCTGATAACTGGGCAAAGCAGCAGAGCCTAGGTAACGGCGGCTAAATGCCTGCAGCGGATGATGCACAGTGATAGCGGTTAATAAATCCGGCTGGCCGTCGTTTGGTGCCAAAGACCAGCCTGCCGCCAGATGGTCGCGTAGCTGACCAATCAGCACCGAAGGCGCTCTTT
>JAYRUI010000487.1:0-2747 GCA_041919175.1 Rheinheimera sp.
AAGGCATCAAGTTCGGGTTGTGCCCACTGATAGTCTTTCTGATGAGTGGTAAAACCAATAAAGCCCCACCACAAATCGCCAAGCATCACTGGGAGCATGGCTATGCCCTGCACCTGATTGTGACTCAGCAATTGCTGTAGCTGCGGTGAAAAGTCTGTCGCCATGCCCGACAACACCTTGCCTTTGCTCAACACCCCGGCAATGTCTACCTGCGCCAGTAACTGGGCATCAAGATGCACCAGATCGCGCCCCACCCGCTGTGGGTTTGACCGCCACACCGCCAATCGCCAGGCTTCTGTGCCTTCACTGTGATGCTGACACTGATATAAAAACACCGTATCTACCTGCAAGTGTTCTGCAAGCTCGCCAAGGTTCTGCCGGAACACCATCAGCCAGTCGCTGTTTTGTAAAAACTGCTGACTGACCGCCGCCAACGCTGCCATTAACTTGGTACGACGGTGCAAATTGGCTTTGTACAATTGCCGGTCGGTAATGTCTTCCATACTCAGTAGCAACACCGGCTCGGCGTCCGCTTCAGGTTGCAGGGCATAAATAGACAACAGCACCAACAAAGGCTGCAGACCTGGTCTTTGCAAGCTGGCTTGCCAGGTCAGGTGAAAATTATTCTGCGGCAAATGGGCCAGTTGTTTGGCAAATAACGCCCAGTCTTGTACCTGCAGCAACTGTTGCAGCGGCAACTCTGCCAGTTCATCTGCCGACTTTAACGCCATATCCTGCAAACGCTGATTGCTCTGTAACAGCGCTAAATCATGAAAACGAATAATAGCCATGCCAACAAAAGGCGAGCTGAAAAACGCGGTTTGTAAACTTTGTTGTTGCTGTTGTTTGGCCGTTAAACTCAGCCGGTAACCCAGCATTTGCTGGCGCCAGTACAACAACAAGCTCACCGCCAGCATGCTAAACAACACCAGACTGACCAACGACACCCAAGTCACCAGGTTTTGCACCGGCGCCAGTACCGCATCTTCATTGATCCGGGCCTGCAATACCAGGGATTGCCAAAGTCGCTGGCTGATTAATAGCTCATCATCGGGATGAGAACGCAGCGGTTCTGGCTGTACCACCAGCTGACTTTTTACATAAGCATCCGGCCAACGGCGCAGCTCTGGCGCCACATGTTCATCTAGTCTGCTTTGCAGCCTGAGCTGTAAGCCAGGCAATTCGGACCAGCTGAGTTGCCATAACAAACGGCAATCCTGAAACTCTTTGCTGTTGGCACACCAGAGCCTGGCTTGCTCGTGCGAAGCATCCACAGTCGTTGCCCAATCGGGATTGCTCAGGGCTGCGTTGCCAGTGCTTACCAACAGCTGGCCGCTGTGTAGTAATTCAACCCGGCTAAATGCATGCCCGGCAATTAATGTGGCAAGCCTTGGTGTGAGTGAGCTTGCTGTTAACGGGCTTGATGTTACCGGGCTTAAGCCAGCGGATTGTTGCCGCAGATAAATTTTGAGCTGGCTTGTTAATGCCACGTCGTGGCGCAGCACATTGATATCAAATTGCCGCTCTTTCAGCCATTGTTGAAAAAATTGCTGCTTTTGCAGCAGTATTCTGGCGGTATTACTTTTTGCGGTCTGCAGCTCCTGAGTTGCATGAATACTCTTCACCAGCAACGACAATACCGGCGACAACAGCAATATAAGCAGTAGCAACCACATCACTCTATGGTGTTTTACACTGGAAATCGGCACTTGCGGGGCTATCAGAATATTGTCAAAAGCCTGCTGCAACAGGAAATACAATAACAAAGCACTGAGCAGGATATAAATCAGCCCTTTGGCAAGGCCAAACCAAAACAACTGCGGTGGAGCTAAACCCGCACTGTCGAGCAGATAATCCGACAATAAAATCCAGCCCAAAGTAAAAATAATATAACTGGCAATAATGATAAAAACAGAGCGGCGCCTGCTGGGTATATTTTTGTGAACAGAAGTGGAGCTCATCAGCAAAAAGTTGTCCTTTTAGCGGCACCGTTAGTAAAAAGTAAAAATCAGACTAACTTTGGTCTGGTGCAGCGTTTTACCCGTCAATCTCAGCAAGATTAACGCAGTTTCAGAAAATAATCAGGTAAGTATATGAAATTATTGCATTCTGAAGACAGCCACAATAAGCCCGAATTGCGGCTGCCATTATTTGTAGCAGCTCAGACTTTAAACTGCCCGACGGTACTGCCAAGTTCAGTAGCCAGCCCCAACAAGCTGCGGGTACTATGCGCGACTTCACTAATGGCGGTGCTGTTTTCTTCTGCTGCCGCACTTAAACTGCTGATGCCGCGCGCTAAAGTAGCACTGACACTGCTTTGTTCTTCTGCGGCTGTTGCGGTTTGCGCCATCAGCTGTTTCAGTTGTAATAACCGGCCTTCAATCGCATCTACCTGCAACTGCATCTGACTGGCTTCAGTTTTGGTGGTGTCGGCAATCATCACACACTCATTGCTGCTGGCGTTCAGGCCTTGTGACAGCTCTAAAATGCCACCTATTACGCCACTGATGTCTTTAGTCGCAAGTTGCACTTTGGCCGCCAGCTGCCGTACTTCATCAGCAACAACCGCAAAACCCCGACCTTGTTCACCTGCTCTGGCCGCTTCAATGGCGGCATTCAGTGCCAGTAAATTGGTTTGTTCAGCAATAGCGGTGATCACCCCCACCACTGCAGCAATTTGCTGACTGTCGTTATTGAGCTGCACTACACCGGTGCGGATCGTGGTAAAAGCCGCCAGCGTTTTATCT
>JAYRUI010000488.1:0-2698 GCA_041919175.1 Rheinheimera sp.
CAAGCACTGCAGTTTAATGAACTTGAATATGTCTTCCCAAAAAAGCCGTTGCCATTAAGCGCTGACGACAAACAAGCTTATAAAAATCGTATCAAAAAATTATTGGTTGAACGTGACGCCGTTTTGGTTGCGCATTATTACACTGATCCGGAAATTCAGGCGTTGGCCGAAGAAACCGGTGGTTGCGTTTCAGATTCATTAGAAATGGCGCGTTTTGGCAATCAGCATCCGGCAAAAACGCTGATTGTTGCTGGTGTGAAGTTTATGGGCGAAACAGCAAAAATTCTGACGCCGGAAAAAACCGTATTAATGCCAACGCTTGAAGCTACCTGCTCGCTGGATTTAGGTTGTCCTGCTGATGAATTTTCTGCCTTTTGTGATGCGCATCCTGACAGGGTTGTCGTGGTATACGCCAATACTTCAGCTGCGGTAAAAGCCCGTGCCGACTGGGTGGTCACTTCTTCTATCGCTTTGGATGTGATTGAACACCTGGACAGCGAAGGCAAAAAAATTCTCTGGGGCCCGGATAAGCACTTAGGTGCTTATGTACAAAAACAAACCGGCGCCGATATGCTGTTATGGCAAGGCGCTTGTATTGTGCATGACGAGTTTAAAGCCAACGCCCTGATTGAACTAAAAAAACAGCATCCAAATGCCGCTGTCTTGGTGCATCCGGAATCTCCGGCTGCTGTGGTAGATTTGGCCGACGCTGTTGGCTCAACCAGCCAGTTGATTAAAGCCAGTCAGACCATGGCAAACGACACTTTTATTGTCGCTACCGACAAGGGCATTTTTTATAAGATGCAGCAGGCGATGCCGGACAAGACCTTTATTGAAGCTCCAACGGGCGGTAACGGCGCTACATGCCGCAGCTGCGCTCATTGCCCCTGGATGGCGATGAATGGCTTAAAAGCCATTGAAGAGGCGCTGACGGACGCCAGCGGCCATGAAATTTTTGTCGACGCCGCACTGCGTGACAGAGCTTTATTGCCGCTGGATCGGATGTTAGGTTTTGCCAAAAGCAACAGAGTTGCAGTGAAGGGTAACGCCTAAAGTTGTAGAAATAGCAGCTTTGCTGAAAATTCCAGCGAAAAGCGGCATAACAGCAATTTATTGTTGCGCCGCGCGCTGAATTTACCTAGTATAGCCGCGCTTGCTGTGGCAAGTTCCGGAGAGATGGCTGAGTGGCTGAAGGCGCACGCCTGGAAAGTGTGTTTAGGTTAACCCCTAACGAGGGTTCGAATCCCTCTCTCTCCGCCAGATATAAAACAAAAGCCCCGTACGAAAGTATGGGGCTTTTGTTTTATATCTGTGGGTGAAAGCGGCTTTGGTTTGAACCCTTAGTTCGACAAACCGGCAGGATTGCCGGTTTGGACCTTGCAAAGCAAGGCCCGAAGGGCGAGGGGCAGGAGCCCCGAGTCAATCCCTGGCTACGAAAGTACGGGGCTTTTGTTTTATATCTGTTGGTGAAAGCGGCTTTGGTTTGAGCCCATAGTTCGACACAGTTTTGTCAGGAACAAAACTGGACTGCTCTGCTGGTCCTTCAGGATGCTTATCAGGATGACAAGTGCAGACTGCAGGATTGCAAAGCAAGGCCTGAAGAGCGAGGGTCTGCAGCCCCGAGTGAACCCTCGGCAAAGAAAGTACGGGGCTTTTGTTTTAGATCTGCCGGTGAAAGCGGTTTTGGGTTGTGAGTCCGATAATCTATCAAAGCCAAATGCGCCGGTGTTTGCTAAAATCCGGCTTTTTCACCGCTCTTGCCGGAAATTGCTGATGCTCTGTCCTTATTTTATTGCCGATACCTGTCGCTCTTGCACAGAGCTTGATACCGCTTACGAATTGCAACTGGCGGCTAAACAACTGCAATTACAGCAACTTCTGCCGCAAAATTCTACTTATGAGTTGTTGCCCGCTGTGGCTTCGGCTGATGCCGGCTTTCGCAATAAAGCCAAAATGGTGGTGATGGGCACTGTTGAGGCTCCAGTGCTGGGTATTGTCAATCACACCCAGCAACAAGTGGATTTAACGGCTTGCCCTTTGTACCCACCGGAATTTCAACAGGCGTTTGGGTATATCCGCAAATTTATCACGCTGGCAAAACTGCAACCTTATCAGGTAGAGCAAAAGCAAGGTGAGCTGAAGTTTGTGCTGCTGAGCCAAAGCAAAGCAACAGGGCAGTGGATGTTGCGTTTTGTGATGCGTTCGAAAAATCACCTGGCTGCCATCATTAAACATTTGCCTGCTTTACAGCAACAATGGCCTGAACTTTGTGTATGTTCGGTGAATCTGCAACCTGAGCATAAAGCCGTGCTGGAAGGTGACGAAGAAATTGTGTTAACCACACAGCAGGTGTTGGCCGAGCGTTTTAATGATGTGCCGTTGTTTTTACAACCTCAGAGCTTTTTTCAAACCAATCCGGTACTTGCCGCGCAGTTGTATCAGACAGCCCGCAGCTGGACAGCGGATTTAGCTGTAGCAACAGTCTGGGACTTATTTTGTGGTGTCGGTGGTTTTGCGCTGCATCTGGCCAACAAAGACCGCCGGATCATCGGTATTGAAATCTCGCCTGCGGCTATTGCCAGTGCCCAACAATCTGCTGCTTTAATGCCAGACGTCAGCCTGGAATTTCAGGCGCTGGATGCAGCAGCTTTTGCCAGAGCTCAGCAACAAAGTCCTGATTTACTCGTGGTCAACCCGC
>JAYRUI010000489.1:0-789 GCA_041919175.1 Rheinheimera sp.
ATCTGATATCAGACGACTGTTAGTCGTAAGGATTATATTTATGCTTTTTCAGCTGACTGGCCATCACAATCAGTGCTAACGCCAGATACACACCAAATACGATCCGCATCCAGAAGGGCATTGAATAACCTAAAAATTGCCATGCGATTTCACCACACACACCGGTGGGATTAAAAATGGCCGGGATCCACTGATCTAAAGGCAACCAGGTGGGGAACTCTGCAAAAAGGCCACAACTGGAAAAACCACCACTTTTAACGGTTTCTTCCACCAACACCTGATCATGGGCAATTTTCAGGCCCCAGCCTGCTGAAACAGCCCAGCAGCCATAAGATAACCAGCGAACTAAAGCAGATTCACGACCCCATAAACCAATGACACCTGCGAAGAAGATGCCACTGATAGCAAACCGCTGATACACGCACATAATGCAGGGTGCCAGTGCCATGCCGTACTGAAAAAACAATGCAACCAACATTAAACTAAGTGCACTGACGGCTAAAAGAACCCAAGGCCAGCGTTGTTTCGGCCAACGAGCCACTGCTGCAAACATCTGATTTCCCTTGTTGGAGTGCTGAAAAATATCCAACGCACAATCTAAGCCAATTTCTTATCTAAAACAACCTTTGTGATCAATCACTCAGGGCAATTTTTATAGCATGGCTTGTTAACTCATTGCGCTCTGGTACAATCAGTGCCAATCGCGGTGAGACAGACAACTAAAAACGGACAAATCCGGATGACCAATCTCATAAAAGCGCAGAGCCCGGCGGGTTTTGCTGAAGAATA
>JAYRUI010000489.1:799-2666 GCA_041919175.1 Rheinheimera sp.
TTGTTGAATCCATTTGGAATGGCAAATTTGCCCCTGGTTCCATTTTACCTGCCGAGCGTGAACTGTCTGAACTGATTGGTGTTACCCGCACCACGTTACGTGAAGTATTACAGCGCCTGGCCCGTGACGGCTGGCTGACCATTCAGCATGGCAAACCTACTAAAGTAAATAATTTCTGGGAAACTTCCGGCCTGAATATTCTGGAAACGCTGGCACGGCTGGATGAAGACCGCATGCCTGAGCTGGTCGACGAATTGTTATCGGCCAGAACCAATATCAGTGCTATTTATATCCGCGGCGCTATAAAAACCCACAGAGATGAAGTGGTCGCAGTTTTTGCAGGCGCTGAAAATCTGGAAGACACCGCAGAAGCTTTTGCTGATTTTGACTACAACCTCAACCATGAACTGGCGCTGCATTCATCAAACCGCATTTATGTGCTTATTCTGAATGGTTTCCGTGGTTTATATCGCAAAATTGCCCGTTTTTACTTTTCCCACCCGCAAGCCCGTGAATTAGCGCGCAAATATTATCACCAGCTGAAATTATACGCAGAAGCCGGCAAACACGATGAAGTGGTGTTTGCAGTACGTAAATACGGTAAAGAAAGTGGCAAGGTCTGGTCTGCATTAAGACCGGATATTCCAAAAGATTTAGTGGAATAACACCAGAACAACACTCCGCATGCCGGAGTGTTTTTTTATCTGCATTTTGTGATGATGTTTTCTCAATGAGGGGTTGTTGCAGACCCTTGATACTGCGCTCGAGCCGCAGCAGCATCTGAGCATCAGCTGCGCCTTTGATATGCTTTGTATTAGCAACACAACGTCACTGGTCGGTGTTGCCCGTTGTTCAGGCAGATTACACTTGTCTGAAGTTTGATAGCTCCTTATCATGTGCGGGAATAAGTTATAACCGATAGTTATAAAGGCCTCATTTATGTCAACAGCGTCATCGGTCAGCCAACCACTGCGTCAGCAGGAAGTGTATCTGGATAATAATGCCACCACCCCGGTATTACCTTGTGCGGCGCAAGCTGTGCTGCACCATATGCAAACCTGTTTTGGTAATCCAAGCAGTAGCCACAGTACGGGGATTAAAGCCAAAGTTGAGCTTGAAGCCACAAGGGCGTTGGCGCGTAAAGTGATAGGGGCAAGCAGCGGTCAGATCGTCTTTACCTCTGGTGCCACTGAGGGTATTCAGACCTCCATTGTTGCTGCTTTGCTGGCGGCCAAACATCGTGGCCAGACCGGGCCGGACGTGCTGTTGTTATATGGTGCCACTGAACACAAAGCAGTGCCTGAAAGTTTAAAACACTGGAATCACGTGTTGCAGCTTGGGGCGACAGTCAAAGCCATCCCGGTCAATCAACAAGGGTTACTGGACCTTGATTTTATCCGCCGGCAGCTGCCCAAAGCAGCCATGATCTGCACTATGGCGGCCAATAATGAAACTGGTGTGAAGCAGGATTTAGCAAAGCTTGAGCTGGTGATCCGCGAGGCGAATCCGGACGTGCTCTGGATGGTGGATTGTGTGCAGGCGCTTGGCAAAATGCAGCTGGATATTGCCAATACCAGCATCGACTATGCACCTTTTAGCGGCCATAAACTATACGCGCCCAAGGGTATTGGCTTTTTATATGTGCGCCAGGGCGCGCCTTATCAGCCTTTTATCGCCGGTGGTGGTCAGGAAAGCGGTTTGCGCTCCGGTACTGAAAACTTGCCGGGTATTGCCGCTTTGCACGCTATTTTTACTGAGCTGGATAAAAAGTCAGACTCCGTGTTTCAACAGGAAGCCGTGTTGTGGCAATACCGGGATGCTTTGCTTGCTGCGCTTAAAACTGTATTTCCGGCGCTTGTGCTCAACA
>JAYRUI010000490.1:0-2662 GCA_041919175.1 Rheinheimera sp.
TCAACAAAAGTGACATGGAACTGCCTGGGTAACAAAAAGATTGCCGCCATGGCCAGGATGGTTTTGGTGATAAACGCCAAAACGCCACCCTGCTCGGCCTCAGATATGGTTTGACTATGGTTACTGGCATACACACTAAAATCTGTCAGCACCTGCCAGGGTCTGTCGAGCACAAACCAGCTGACAGCCAGCGCCAGCGTTAATAAGGCTGCGAGTTTAATCACAGACTCAAAAGCGATGGCCACCATTACACCCCGGTTTTGTTCGGTCAGATACACTTTGCGGGTGCCAAACAAAATGGCAAATAAGGTCATGGCTAACGCGCTTAACAACGCAGAATCCAGCCACCAGACCTCTACCGTATCTTCACTGCGACCAAGCAATATCTGATAAGAAGCGGCCACAGCTTTTAATTGCAAAGCGATATAAGGCACCACCACCACCAGACACAACAAGGCGGTCATTGTGGCTATGGTGTGGCGTTTACCATAACGGGCACTGATAAAATCGGTAATGGAAGTAACGTTATGTTTTTTGGCGACCAGCAGCAGTTTTCGCAGCACCGGCTGGCAAAACACAAATACCAGCAAAGGCCCCAGATAAATAGGCACATAGTCCCAGCCAGAGCTGATAGCCGAGCCTACAGCGCCGTAATAAGTCCAGGAGGTGCAATAAACCGCCAGTGCCAGACTGTAAATCAGCCCCCCATACTTTCGTAGTAGTTGATCAGAAGCATGGCGCTCTGCCCAGTTGGCAATGCCAAATAAACCTGTGACGTACAGCAATGCCAATACCGCTACAATCCACGCCGCCACGCCCTTCCCCTTAAAAAACATCTCACTACATGAATACCCATCTTCGCAGGCAAAGCCCTGAAGTCAAGCAAAGCACAAATTCCTTCGACTAAAGTCGGGCTATCGCTTGACAAGGCAACTGCTAGATTAAGTTGGCTTTAAAAAAATAACTAGAGGAAACAACTATGGCGGACGACAAACACAACGCTCAGGCCTATTGGCAAGCCAACTTGCGCCTGATCATCATCAGCCTCGTCATCTGGACCGTCGTGTCCTATGGCTTTGGCATTTTATTAAGACCTATGCTGGCAGGTATCGAAGTCGGCGGCACTGATTTGGGTTTTTGGTTTGCACAACAAGGCTCAATTCTGACTTACATCGTGCTGATTTTCTTCTACGCCTGGAGAATGAATAAGCTCGATAAAGAATATGGCGTGGACGAGGAGTAACTCAGATGAGTCAGTTTGCAATTAATATGATCTTTGTGGTCGGCTCCTTTGCGCTTTATATCGCAATTGCGATTTGGGCAAGAGCGGGTTCGACCAAAGAGTTTTATGTGGCCGGTGGTGGTGTTCACCCCGTGATGAACGGTATGGCAACAGCCGCTGACTGGATGTCTGCGGCGTCTTTTATTTCAATGGCAGGGTTAATTTCAGTGGGCGGATACGCCAACTCAACTTACCTGATGGGCTGGACCGGCGGTTATGTGCTGCTGGCGATGTTGCTAGCCCCCTACTTACGTAAATTTGGTAAGTTCACAGTGCCTGATTTTATCGGTGACCGTTTTTACAGCTCCGGCGCACGTTTAGTGGCGGTGGCTTGTTTAATTATCGCGTCTGTTACTTATGTAATTGGCCAGATGACGGGTGCCGGTGTTGCCTTTTCGCGCTTTTTAGAAGTAAGCAGCGATATGGGCCTGATCATTGCGGCCGTAGTGGTCTTTATGTACGCAGTATTAGGCGGCATGAAAGGCATTACCTACACTCAGGTCGCCCAATATGTGGTGTTAATTGTGGCTTACACCATTCCTGCGGTATTTATCTCACTGCAACTGACAGACACTTTATTACCGCCACTAGGCCTGTTCTCTGAACATACCCAGTCTGGTGTGCCGCTGCTGCAAAAACTGGACGAAGTTGTCCGTGAACTCGGTTTTGTTGATTACACCGCTGACGTTGATAACAAACTGAATATGGTGTTATTCACCTTGTCGCTGATGATTGGTACTGCGGGTTTACCCCACGTGATTATTCGTTTTTTCACAGTGCCAAAAGTTGCTGATGCACGCTGGTCAGCTGGCTGGGCGCTGGTGTTTATCGCTATTTTGTATCTGACAGCCCCTGCTGTTGCTTCTATGGCGCGGTTAAACCTGATGACCACGATTTACCCTGCTGGCCCAACTGCCGATGCAATTGCGTATGCAGAGCGTCCTGACTGGATCAAAAACTGGGAAAAAACCGGCTTAATCAAGTTTGACGATTTAAATGGCGACGGCCGCATTCAGTTGTACAACCACACCCCACAATTTGCGGAGAAAGCCGCTGAACGTGGCTGGAAAGGCAATGAACTGACGGTAAACAACGACATTCTGGTCTTGGCAAACCCTGAAATTGCCAACTTGCCAGCCTGGGTTGTAGGTTTAATTGCCGCCGGTGGTTTGGCTGCAGCTTTGTCCACTGCCGCTGGTTTGTTGCTGGCCATTTCTTCAGCCGTCAGTCATGACCTGATTAAAGGCTCAATCAACCCCAATATCAGTGAAAAAGGTGAACTGCGTGCTGCGCGGATTTCGATGGGGGTTGCCATTGTAGTCGCCACTTACCTTGGTATGAATCCGCCTGGTTTTGCCGCACAAACTGTGGCCCTGGCTT
>JAYRUI010000491.1:0-2660 GCA_041919175.1 Rheinheimera sp.
CTTATTACCCAGGGCAGTGAATTCAATATTAACTGATATAGTACCGGTGGCAGACAAATTTTATGTCGGCGCTGGTGAGCGTGGTCATATTCTGCTCAGTACCGATGGTACAAACTGGCAACAGATGCCGGTGCCACTGCAATCAAATCTGAATTCCATTTATTTTGCCGATGAGCTGCATGGCTGGGCTGTTGGCCATGACGCCAGCATTCTGCATTCATCCGATGGTGGTCAAAGCTGGGTTATTCAGCAGTTTTTGCCTGAACTAGACAAACCTCTGTTTGATGTGTTTTTTAAAGACGCCAATCATGGTATTGCAGTAGGTGCCTATGGCATGTTCTATCGCAGCAGCGATGGCGGCAAAAGCTGGCAGAGTGAGTTTCACCCTGAACTTGCAAGTGAAGACGATCAGGCTTTATTGGCTGAATTAAAAGAAACAGATCCGGAAGCTTATGCTGCTGAAACTGAATCAGTCTTACCGCATTTTAACCGCTTGTATGCCGACGGCAGTACCTTATATCTGGTTGGCGAAGCAGGATTCTTTGCCAAAAGCCTCGATTTTGGCGCCACCTGGCAACGTCAGCCGGAATTTTACAACGGCTCGTTATTCGGTATTACCCGAACTTCGCAGCTGAGTCTGATTACTGTTGGATTGCGTGGTCATGTGTTTCGCAGTACAGACCAAGGCCAAAGCTGGCAACAAATTCAGGTGCCATCACCTGCCACTTTAAACAGCGTACTGAGCACAACGGATGGCAACATCTACTTGCTGGGCAATGCCGGTACTTTATTAGTGAGCAAAGATGATGGCCTGACGTTCAGTTCAATGGATCAGGCCGACGGCAAAGCCATTCTGAATGCCGTAAAGATTGGCGCTAACCTGGTTCTTGCAACCGAAGTTGGTATTAAAACAATTCACCCTAAAGAAACTGAACAACCATGAGTGCAAACCGTTTTATCAATAAATGTGAATATGCGTTGTTCCGGCATCGCGGTCTGGTGATCCTGGCCTTTGTGCTGGCAACCTTGTTTTTATTATTTAAAGCCAGCCAAATTAAACTGGACGCAGCTTTTACCAAAAACATTCCGTTGAAGCATGAATACATGCAGACCTATTTAAAGCACGCCAAAGACTTTGGTGGTGCCAACAACATTCTGATTTCCGTTTGCGACGCTTCGGGCAATATATTTAATCCGGATTTTTTTGAGTCATTTCGCAAAATTCACGACCAGGTGTATTACATGCCGGGCGTGGATCGGGTTTTGGTGAAGTCGTTATTTAGTCCAGGCACCCGTTTTGTTGAAGTGGTTGAAGATGGTTTTGCCGGTGGTCCTGTGATCCCTGCTGATTTTGTGAACGATGCCAATGGGTTGGCTATTGTGAAACAAAACGTGGAAAAAGCCGGTATTGTTGGCCGCATGGTGGCTGATGATTACAGCTGTGCCATGGTGACGGCGCAATTACAGGAAATTAATCCGGATACTAACGAAAAACTCGACACCATCGCGTTTGCCAATCAGTTGGAAAAGGACGTTCGTGGCCAGTTTGAAAACGACAAAGTCACAGTGCACATCATTGGTTTTGCCAAAATGGTGGGGGACGTTGCTAATGGCGCTAAAGGCGTATTGGCGTTTTTTGCGGTAGCCATTCTCATCACAGCTGTGATGGTGTTTTTATTCTCTAAATCAATCACTTTAACCATATTGCCTATCGCTTGTTCTTTAATAGCTGTAATTTGGCAAATGGGCTTATTAACTGTGCTTGGTTTTGGTATTGACCCTATGTCGATACTGGTTCCTTTCTTAGTTTTTGCGATTGGCGTGAGCCACGGTGTGCAGATGATTAACGCCACCGGCAAAAACGTAGCGGCCGGGCTCGATGCCAAAACTGCGGCCCAGGCCAGTTTCCGTAAACTGTTGATCCCGGGTGGCGTGGCGCTGCTGTCAGACACTGTTGGTTTTATTACCTTATTAATTATCGAAATCGGCGTGATCAGGGAACTGGCTATCACTGCAAGTTTAGGGGTGGGTGTCATTATCCTGACCAACTTGATTTTGCTGCCGGTGCTGATGTCTTATGTACGCTTTAAAGCCAGTTATGTCAAAGCGGTGTCAGCACCAACACCAGTTGCTGATAAGTTCTGGTACAAACTTTCTGCGTGTGCCGAACCCAAAGTAGCCGCGGTTATCCTGCTGGTGACTGCAAGCTTGTTCACTTTAGGTTATATCCAGAGTAAAGAGCTGAAAATAGGGGACCTGCACCCGGGGGCTTCGTCATTGCATGAAGATTCCCGTTATAACCAGGATACTTTCCTTATTACTGACCGTTATGCCATCTCCGTAGACTATATCAATGTGATGGTAGAAACCGACGCCAATGGCTGTACTTTCCATCCTATTATGGAAAAAATTGACCAGTTCCAGTGGCAGATGGAAAACGTGCCAGGTGTACAAAGCGCGGTGTCTTTGCCATCGGTTTCAAAAAGCATTAACGCGGCTTTTAACGAAGGCAACGTCAAATGGCGAATTTTGCCACGTACTACAGAATCACTGGTGCAATCATCTTCCCGCGTAGAAACCAGCACAGGTTTATTAAACCCGGATTGTTCTGTGATGCCGGTGATTTTATTCCTGAACGACCATAAAGCTGAAACCATTGA
>JAYRUI010000492.1:0-2648 GCA_041919175.1 Rheinheimera sp.
GTGGTTAACTGACAACGGTATTACCTATGACCAGCGTAACGCTTTGGTTGTCGGCATTGCCATGGGCTTTGCTGTGATCCCGAACATCTTCTCTATTGCCGAAGATGCCATCTACAGCGTTCCTAAACACCTGACGCAAGGTTCGTTAGCACTTGGCGCTACTGCGTGGCAAACCATGGTGAATGTGGTGCTGCCAACTGCAAGCCCTGGTGTGTTTGCTGCTGTGATGGTGGGTTTTGGCCGGGCTGTAGGTGAAACCATGATAGTGCTGATGGCAACGGGCAACAGCCCTGTGGTGAACTTTAACCTGTTTGAAGGCATGCGTACTTTGTCGGCCAATATTGCGGTGGAATTGCCGGAAACCGCAGTGGGTAGCACGCATTTCAGGGTGTTGTTCCTGGCGGCGCTGGTGCTGCTGGTGTTTACCTTTATTTTTAACACTGTCGCCGAGTTAATTCGGCAGCGTTTACGTCAACGCTTCAGTAGCCTGTAAGTTGGAGTCTTAGTGATGAAAGCGTGGTTTAGAACGGGAACGCCGTGGATTTGGTTAAATGCCGGTGCTATTGCTTTAAGTCTGGTGATGGTACTGGGGGTGCTGGGCCTGATCACTGTGCAGGGCGCCAGTCATTTTTGGCCGGCCGATTTACAGCAGGTCAAATTGAGCAAAGCCGATGGCAGTACGCAGCTGATTCTGGCTGAACTGGTCAGAACGGAAGAAGTCAGTGCTACTGTGCTGAAAGATTCCGGGATTGAGGTTGAAGGGCAGGCTGAGTCTTATCAGCGCCATTTGCTAAAAATGGGCAACCGTGATTTGTACGGTCGCGATTTTAGCTGGTTCCTTGAGCCGCAGTTATCGGACTGGTCACAACCCAAAGATGCCATCGTCATTGAACGGCGTGAGTGGGGTAACTTTTATGGTTTCCCGCTGCGGTTGTTAGAGGATGGCAAACTGGTGGCAGAAGGCGACAAGCTATGGCCTGAACTGCAGCAGCGTATTGCCCGTGCCAACCAGATTTATCAGCAAATTGCCCTGATTGAAAAAGGGGATATCGGCCGCATCAATAAAAAGCTGGAAGCGTTACGACTGACCGAAAGAAAGTTGCAGCTGGCAGAGGCTGATGCAGCGGCTATCCAGCAACACCAGGCCGAAGCTGTGGCTGAGCGTGCTGTACTTGATGCTGAATATGCCGCATTACAACAGCAGTTAGAGCAACTGTATGCCCAGACCAAAAGGGATGTGTTGCAGGTACGCAGTGCCGAGGGTAAAGCGCTGGACATCAGCCTTGGCAATATAGTGCATGCGCATTTACCCAATGCCATGAGCACAACAGACAAAGTGCTGCACTATGTGTCCGCTATCTGGAATTTCCTGACTGATGAACCCAGGGAAGCCAACACTGAAGGCGGTATTTTCCCGGCCATTTTCGGCACCGTCACTATGGTGATCTTAATGTCGATTATCGTGACACCTTTTGGCGTGCTGGCGGCCATCTATCTGCGTGAATATGCCAAAGATGGCCCCTTGCTTCGGGTGATCCGGATTTCGGTATACAACCTGGCCGGTGTTCCTTCCATCGTATACGGCGTTTTTGGTCTGGGCTTCTTTGTCTACATTATGGGCGGCAGTATCGACGCGCTGTTCTACCCTGAATCATTGCCAGCCCCTACTTTTGGTACGCCGGGCTTGTTCTGGGCGTCTCTGACGCTGGCGCTGTTAACTTTGCCTGTGGTGATAGTTTCTACCGAAGAAGGCTTGTCGCGTATTCCAAGCACAATCCGGATGGGCAGTCTGGCTTTGGGTGCCACTAAGTCTGAAACTTTGTGGAAAGTGGTGGTGCCTTTGGCAACGCCTGCCATGATGACCGGTCTTATTCTGGCAATAGCCCGTGCCGCCGGTGAGGTTGCGCCTTTAATGCTGGTAGGGGTGGTGAAACTGGCACCCACCTTGCCGATAGACGGAAACTTCCCATTTGTGCATTTAGATCAAAAAATCATGCACTTAGGCTTTCATGTTTATGACGTTGGTTTCCAGAGTCCAAACGTTGAAGCGTCCAGACCGCTGTTGTATGCAACTGCACTGGTGTTGGTGATCCTGATTATGGTGCTAAACCTGGCGGCAATTCATTTGCGCAACAGGCTGCGGGAAAAATACCGCAGTGAATCAGATTAACCGGATTTAAGTACAGGCAAACGACGGTTTTGCCTGAAAAAGGCCGGTGTATGCCAGCCTCACACAGAATTTTGCAGTAATGAGAGATGAATCATGACACAACAGCAAATCAGAATGAATGATGCCGAACTGAATCTGGCAGATGAGAAAATCAAATTAGAAGTCAACGATTTACGCTTGTACTACGGCGAGTCGCTGGCGCTGAAAAACATCAACCTGCAAATCCCGGAAAAGCGCGTCACTGCGTTTATCGGTCCTTCAGGTTGTGGTAAATCGACTTTATTACGTTGTTTTAACCGTATGAACGACCTGGTGGATATTTGCCGTATTGAAGGCAAAATCCTGATGGATGGTCAGAATATTTATGACAAAAAAGTGGACGTGGCAGAGCTGCGCCGCCAGGTCGGCATGGTGTTTCAAAAACCAAACCCATTCCCAAAAACCATTTATGAAAACGTGGCTTATGGTTTGCGTCTGC
>JAYRUI010000493.1:0-2626 GCA_041919175.1 Rheinheimera sp.
GGCGTTACCCGCTTCGTTAAAACAAGCCAATCAGGTGTTTTTATTTGAACCTGCCAATTCTGGTTGGTCGCTTGCTGATGTGGCCAAAGCCATTGGGTCTCAGGCTGAAGTGGGCACAGATATCACCGCTTTAGTGGCGCGCATTGTCGACCAGGCGCAAAGTGGGGATTCTATTGTCATTATGAGCAACGGCGGTTTTGGCGGTATTCACGACAAGCTGCTGGATGCCCTTCGAAAAAAATGGGAACACTGATGAGTCACAGCAACAATTATGCTGAACAAAACCTTGTAACGACAGCTCCCGCTGCAACAGCCGGCGCGGGCAAAGAAGTCACTTTGGCTTTTACCGGCGCTTCCGGCGCTTTATATGGCTGGCGTTTGTTGCAGTGTTTATTGTCGCAGCAGGTGAAAGTTCATCTGCTGATTTCAAGTGCAGCCCGGGTGGTGTTTGCTACCGAACACAATTTAAAACTCAATGGTAATCCACAAAGTTGTCAGCAGCAGTTGGTTGAAATCTTTGGTTGTGAACCCAACTTATTGGCTGTGTATGGCAAAGACGACTGGTTTTCGCCTGTTGCTTCAGGCTCAGCAGCACCCAAAACCATGGTGGTCTGCCCATGCTCGACCGGCACAGTGGCCGCTATTGCTTATGGCATGAGCGACAACCTGATAGAGCGGGCTGCTGATGTGGTGATTAAAGAGCAGGGCCAGCTGATTTTAGTGCCACGCGAAACCCCGCTCAGTGCGCTGCATCTGGAAAACCTGTTAAAGCTTGCCAAACTTGGCGTGACGATAATGCCGGCTGCACCTGGTTTTTATCATCAGCCGCAAAGCATTGAAGATCTTATCGATTTTATGGTGGCCCGTATTCTGGACCACTTAAAACTGCCACAACAATTGCTGCCACGCTGGGGTTATGCGCCACAGGAACAGGCCTGATCTTCCGGCACAAGGAGACTCATTTGACGCTCGCGCTTGATATTCAACAGCTGAAAAAAACCTATAAAAGCGGCACTGTTGCGCTGGAAGGTATTGATTTACAGGTACAACAAGGCGACTTTTTTGCCTTGCTTGGCCCCAATGGCGCAGGTAAAAGTACCTGTATCGGCATTATCAGCGCCTTGGTTAATAAAAGCGCTGGCAAGGTGAAAGTCTTTGATTTTGATATAGATACCTCGCTGGAAGATGCCAAAAGCCAACTGGGTTTAGTGCCGCAGGAATTTAACTTTAATCAGTTTGAAACTGTGCTGCAGATTGTGGTGAATCAGGCCGGTTATTATGGCGTGAATAAAAATCTGGCTTTAGTGCGCGCCGAAAAATATTTAGGTCAGCTGGGCTTGTGGGACAAACGCCACGCCCGCTCGCGCGAGCTTTCCGGCGGTATGAAACGCCGGCTGATGATAGCCCGCGCTTTAATGCACGAACCTAAGTTATTGATCCTGGATGAGCCTACTGCAGGTGTTGATATCGAACTGCGCCGCTCTATGTGGGAGTTTCTCAAAGACATTAACCAGCAGGGCGTCACTATTATTCTGACCACCCATTATCTGGAAGAAGCGGAAAACCTGTGCCGCAATATCGCCATTATTAACAAAGGCCGTATTGTGGAAAACACCAGTATGAAGGCGCTGCTGAGTAAACTTACCAAAGAAACTTTTGTGCTGGATTTGGCCAATAGTGCCAAAGTAGAGCAGCTGGATGGATTTACTGTGCGCCAGCTCGACGACCGTACGCTGGAAATTGATGTGGAAAAAGGCCAGGGCGTGAACGCCGTTTTTACTGCGTTAACTGCCAAAGGGGTGGAGGTGTTGTCAATGCGTAATAAAGCCAACCGGCTGGAAGAGTTGTTTGTCAGTCTGGTGGAAAACGGTCAAGGAGTAAAAGCATGATATCTGGCCGTTATTGGGTTGCTTTTCAAAGCATTATTAATAAAGAAACCAACAGGTTCATGCGTATTTGGGTGCAAACCCTGGTGCCGCCTGCCATCACCATGACGCTCTATTTTGTTATTTTTGGCAGTTTAATCGGCTCGCGTATTGGCGATATGGGCGGCTTTAGCTATATGGAATTTATTGTGCCTGGCCTGATTATGATGTCGGTGATCACCAACTCTTATTCCAATGTGGCGTCCAGTTTTTTCAGCGCCAAGTTCCAGCGTAATGTAGAGGAGCTGTTGGTAGCACCAGTGCCGAACTACATCATTGTGCTTGGATATGTTGGCGGTGGTGTTGCCCGCGGTGTACTGGTGGGTTTAATTGTCACTTTGCTGAGTCTGTTTTTTGTTGATATCCGCATTCACCACTTGTTTGTGATTATTGCCACTGTGGTGCTGAGCTCTACGTTATTTGCGCTGGGCGGCCTGATTAACGCTGTGTATGCCAAAACCTTTGACGATATCAGCATAGTGCCAACCTTTGTGTTAACACCGCTCACTTATTTAGGCGGGGTATTTTATTCGTTAACCTTATTGCCCGGCTTCTGGCAGCATGTCGCTGCAGCCAACCCTATTGTGTATATGGTGAACGCCTTCCGTTATGGGTTTTTGGGCGTGTCTGATGTCAGTATCAGCGTAGCTTTTGCCGTGATGCTGAGTTTTATCGTGGTGCTGTTTAGTATTGCTATGCAT
>JAYRUI010000494.1:0-2623 GCA_041919175.1 Rheinheimera sp.
CGTGGTGCGGCGCAGTTGCTGGAAGAATCGCTGAATGATGAACAAAAAGAATATACCCAGCTGATTATTGCTCAGGCCGATCGGCTCAGAAATTTGGTCGACCGGCTACTTGGCCCTTATAAACCACCACAACGCCATGTCGCCAATTTGCACCAAATCATTGAAAGAGTCAGCCAGCTGGCACAAATGGACAACCCATCCGATGTGCAATTTAGCCGTGATTATGACCCCAGCATTCCGGACTTTTTATTTGACCCCGAGCTGATAGAACAAGCTTTGCTCAATATAGTGCGCAATGCCCAGCAGGTATTGCCCGATGGCGGCCTCATCACCTTACAAAGCCGTATTTTGCACCAGCATACTATTCATGGCCGACGCCACCGTTTAGTGGCCACAGTGAAGGTGATCGACAATGGCCCCGGTATTCCGCCCGAGATTAAAGACACCTTGTTTTACCCTATGGTCAGCGGCAAAGCCGGTGGTACCGGCCTGGGTTTATCTATAGCGCAAACCCTTATTCATCAGCACGGCGGCTGGATTGATTGTGACAGCTGGCCTGGCCGTACTGAATTTACTTTATATCTGCCGATCAACCTACCGGCCCATCAAGCAGGAGCTTAAGCATGCATCAGGATGTCTGGATTATTGATGATGACAACTCGATTCGTTGGGTACTGGAAAAAGCGCTGTCGCGTGCTGGTATTGTCTGTGAAAGTTATGCCTCAGCTGACTTAATGTTACAGCGGCTGGAATATGATCAGCCCGCAGTGGTGGTGTCTGACATCCGGATGCCGGGTACAGATGGCATGGCATTATTGTCTAAATTACAACAACTTGCGCCTGAATTGCCGGTCATTATTATGACGGCGCACTCTGATTTAGACAGCGCGGTGAATGCCTTTAAACGCGGCGCTTTTGAATATCTGCCCAAACCTTTTGATATTAACGAAGCGGTGGCGCTGATCAGCCGAGCTTTAGAACATGCCAATGCCAAAAAACCAAAACAACAACCGGCTGCAAGCTCACAACTCACTGAAATTATTGGTGAAGCGCCTGCCATGCAGGAAGTGTTTCGTGCCATAGGCCGATTGTCGCGCTCCAGCATCAGTGTGTTGATTAACGGCCAGAGCGGCACCGGCAAAGAGCTGGTCGCTCATGCACTGCATAAACACAGCCCGCGTTCGGAGCAGCCTTTTATTGCGCTGAATATGGCTGCTATTCCAAAAGACTTGATTGAATCTGAGCTGTTTGGCCATGAAAAAGGCGCTTTTACCGGCGCTGCTAACCTGCGCAAAGGCCGGTTTGAACAGGCCGACGGCGGTACTTTGTTTCTCGATGAAATTGGCGATATGCCGCTGGATGTGCAAACCCGGTTATTACGGGTGTTGGCCGACGGTCAGTTTTACCGGGTCGGTGGCCATCAGGGCGTGAATGTTGATGTGCGTATTATTGCCGCCACTCACCAGAATCTGGAGCAACTGGTGGCTGAGGGAAAATTCCGGGAGGACTTATTCCATCGCCTGAACGTGATCCGCATTCATATTCCGGCACTGAAAGATCGTAAGCAGGATATCCCCAAACTGGCACAGCACTTCCTGCAACAAGCCGCCAAAGAGCTGAATGTGGAAGCAAAAAGCCTGGCGACTGACACTGAAAAGTTTCTGGCGCAGCTCGACTGGCCTGGTAACGTGCGTCAGCTGGAAAACACCTGCCGCTGGCTGACAGTAATGGCCAGTGGCAAACAGATCTTGTTATCGGATTTGCCGCCTGAACTCACTGCTGCCCCAAAGATTTACAGCGCAGCGAACGGTGATCCGCATCACAGCTGGCAGGAATTGCTGGCGGCCTGGGTGCAGCAAAAACTCAATGCGGGTGAAGAAGATATTCTGTCAGAAGCGGGCCCGGAATTTGAACGTATTGTGCTTAAACAAGCACTACAGTTTACCCATGGCCATAAACAGGATGCTGCCAAACGCCTTGGCTGGGGTCGCAATACCTTAACCCGCAAACTGAAAGAACTGGATATGGAATAACGCTGACATCTATCAAGCGAAGGATCACAAGGCGCCGTGCCAGCATCGCTGAGCGCGGCGTTTTTTTGGAGCCGGCTGTGGCCCTTAACTATCGCCCTTAATTACAGCACCCAACTACCGCCCTTCACTGTGGCCTGCTATTGTCCGGCCAGTTTTTTCAATAATTCCAGACGTTGTTTCTCCTCCGCCGATATCTCCACTGCCTCGTCTGTCAGGCTATCGAGCGACAGATACTCTACTTCATATTCAGGCGCTGCACTTTTGCCATAACGGGTCGGCTCTGCAGGCGAAGCAGACATTTGTTCAAGCACAAAAGTGTTCAGTAAATAAGGGCCTGCTCTACCGGCCAATACCGATTTATGCACTTTCAACTGCATTGTTGTGCTGCCGCTGCTGAGTTTATCGGTGGCAGTTAGCTGTGCCAGCGGCTGCTTATTCTGACTGAATAAATTGGCGCGAAGCCGGTAAAAACCAGGATTATCTACTTTCAGTAAAACCGGTATCACTAAATCCGCGCCAATACCCGATGGCGAACCTACGCCAGTGATGGTTGCCACAGGTTGGCTGTATTCAATGCCGGTTTGTAATTG